>NZ_CP025119.1:2752500-3052500 GCF_002831685.1 Polaribacter sp. ALD11
AATTTATACGGTTGAACCTGGTTCAACTGAAAATCTTAGGGTGGTTATAGCATTGGGGCTCACCTCTTCCCATCTCGAACAGAGAAGTTAAGCCCAATCGCGCCGATGGTACTGCATTTATGTGGGAGAGTAGGTCGCCGCCTTTCTTAATTCTGATACAATCAGAATTCTACAAACCTCATATCTTACGATATGAGGTTTTTTTATGAAAAATAATGAAATAATTAACGTCTGGGGTGTAGAATGGGCGCTAAACCTTTATCTCACGATATCCAAACTACTTCAATTGAAGTAGCTGCATTATTATGAAACGAATCAAATACGAAACTGGTTTTATGTGACTTCATTTATGTTTTAATCAATATAGAGGATATATATGAAGAAGTTTATTGGAGTTATTTTTAGCTAGAATGTATTGTACTAAAGATTATAGACCTTAATTATTTTACAAAAATATGTAAGTGTTTATTTTGCGTGAAGGATTGAAGTGGAAAGCCCACAGTGAGGTACGAACGAGGACTTGCAGCGGAAAGCCTGACCATTTTTGTGACGATGGTTTATATAACTGTAGAATGTTATTTTTAAAATGGGCACGCCCAAAGCTATGGACAAATTATTATAAATTAAAAACTCACCAGTAGTACTGATGAGTTTTTGTTTAATTGTAATTATAAAATATTTACATGCTACTAAGTCGCCAGAAACATCTTTGGAAGGTAATTCTGTTTTATCAACACTATCCTAAAAAATGTGTAAGTTCAAAACTTAGTATTAATTTATTTATACTTTAATCCTGTTTTCAAATATATCTAAAAATTGGTTTAGAATAATTTTCCATTTTTTAGTATTTACGAATTTTTCCATTTAGGTTCTCTATTAAATTTGTGGTATAAATAATGGTTCTTATTTCCACAGGAAAATCAAAGAATACAGTGAGTTCATGCTCGTTATTCTCCGAACTTCTAATGGTGTAAGAATATTTAGTGATAATTTTGTTTTAAAGTCTTTATAGTAGAAGTCGACACATTATAATGATAGAGTTCTCGGATTTGTGCTTCAATATCGCTACTGCTCATTCCTTTGGCATATAAAGAAATAATTACATTTTAATTTCTTCTGCTGTATTTTGTCCTTTCTTTATAATCATTGGATTAAAAGAACTATTTCGATCTCTTGGAACTTGAATATCTGTTTTTCCTAAAGTAGTATTTAGCTTCTTTTTTGTGCAACCATTTCGTAAGTTATTCGCTTTGTTTTTATTGATACTTATCAGAATCTAAATGAGCATCGAGTTCACCATCAAGTATCTTTTCAACTCCTCGTTTGTGAAGTTCTTCTATGAAGCTGGTGTGCTCTGATCCGTTACTGAATTGTTTTAAAAATCGTCGTTTAATAAATATCCTTGTCTCATAAGTATATAAAAATAAAAAACTCAGAATTTAATCAATCCTGAGTTTTTGAAGCTTACACACTTTATGGGACAGTGCGATACTTTATTAAATAACCCTGCTAATTATTACTTTTATAGTTAATAATCGGATATAAATTTCTATTGGAGGAAAGAGTTAAATCTATGGATACATATTTTCTAGAAATATAAATATTGCTCAATATAGTATTGTTTACTATAATTGTTAACTCCATAAAATTATGTATTTGAAATAATAAAAACACCTTCAAATTAAAAATTTTGGTTAGATCTGTTTGTTTAAAAACTTATAATTAGCAATAGGTAATTATTTTTTCTCTTTAATTAAATATATATAAACAGGATAATGATCTGAGTAACCACCAGTATAGCCACCATTAGAAAAACTTCTAAAAGGGTAACCTTTGAACTTGCCTTTTTTATCACTTAAAAAGCTTTTATTAAAAATCATAGCTTTGTACATCTTGTAAGTAGAAAAATCTTTCTTTCCTTTGTCTAATAACGGAGAAGAAATTAAAATCATATCAAAAAGATTCAAATTATCTCTGTAAGCTAAGGTATTAAAGCCTCTTCTATGGAGGTCTTCATATGGGTTGTAAATATCGTTTTTTCTAACATTTTTCTTTTCACGCTTTGTTTTTAATATTTTTTTGAAACTAGAGTTTATAGGGTCATCATTAAAATCTCCCATGGTTAATATTTTAGCATGCTTATTTTTTTCTCTAATCTTTTGAATAATTTTTATATTTTGATACGCCGCTTTTTCACGTAAAGGTCTACTTTTTGCTTCACCGCCACTTCTAGAAGGCCAATGATTTACAATTAGATGAATTAACTCATCATCTAAATAACCAGATACTAACAATTGATCTCGTGTAAATACTTTTCTGTTGTTTCTGTAAATATTTGGATTAAATACTTCATGAAAAACAGGTTTAAAATATCGTTTTTGATATAACAAAGCAACATCAATTCCTCGTTTGTCAGGTGAATCATAATGTATAATTCCGTATTGTTTTGTTATCAAATGCTTCGATTTTATCAAGTCTTCTAAAACACTCAGGTTTTCAACTTCGGAAACACCTATAATTGCAGGACTTGTTTTTGCTTTGTCTAGTCCGATTTGTGCAATGGTACTTGCTAGTTTATCAATCTTGTCCCAATAAACCTTAGATCTGTTCGATTTCAGTTCCATCATTGGACTTGCTTCATCATTTATAGAAGTATCATTTATGGTGTCAAAAAGATTTTCTAAATTGTAAAAAGCTATGGTTCTTATGGCGTATTTCTTTTCCTTTTTCTGAGAAAAAGAAATACTGATACTAAATAACAAGAGTATTAATAAATAGTTTTTCTTTATCATTTTCTACTTTTTTTAATTACAAACTTACAGAACAAAAAGCATCATTAAAAATAAAAGATAATGTATACTCTCTTTTTTTAATAAAAAAAGAGTAGATTTACTACGCTATTAAATTGAAATTGAAAAAGTTATGAATAAAACTATTGTGCTAATAGTTCTGTCTCTGTTGTGTTGTGCAACAAATTATTCCCAAAATATTATAAAAGGAATTGTGATAGATAACAATTCTGAAAACCCGTTATCGAATGTTTTAATACGTGTTAAAAATACCACTATTACTTCTAAAACAACTCTTAATGGTGCTTTTGAAATAAAAAATATCATCAACGGAAACTTTATTCTAGAGGTTAAATTTCGTAGTTACGAAACACAAAATTTCCCTATAGAATTAAATGGAAAACCAATTGATTTAGGAACAATTCTTTTATATAAAGATTTTATAGAAGAGCAAGACTTAAGTATTATTACAATTACGGATGATCAGTTAAGCAATGATACGGGAGCTGCAGATAATATTTCTGGCCTTCTGCATGCTTCAAAGGATATTTTTTTGAGATCTGCAGCTTTTGAATTTAGTTCATCTTTTTTTAAACTTAGAGGTTTAGATTCTGGTAATGGTAAAGTTTTGATTAACGGAATAGAAATGAACAAAATCTACGATGGTAGAGCTCAATGGAGTAATTGGGGCGGATTAAATGATGTCTTAAGAAATCAAGAGTTTAGCAATGGTTTATCCCCTTCTAATTTTACTTTTGGCGGTATTTTAGGGTCTACAAATATGAATACTAGAGCATCACAACAAAGACCAGGTACAAGAATAACCTATTCGTCTTCTAACAGAAGTTATGTGCATAGATTTATGGCAACACATTCTACAGGTGTTTTTCAAAAAGGTTGGTCTATGACTTTTTCTGGAAGTAGAAGATTAGGACAAGAGGGTTTTAATGATGGAACTTCCTATAATGCGTATGCTTTATTTACTTCCATAGAAAAGAAATTTAACGAGAATCATAGTATTAATTTTACAGGAATTTTCACACCAAACAGGAGAGGTAAATCTTCACCAAATACCCAAGAGGTTTTCGATTTAAAAGGAATTGAATACAACGAATATTGGGGTGATTTGAATGGAGGAAAACGAAATTCTAGAATAAAAGAAGTAGCAGAACCCATTTTAATGTTAAGTCATTATTGGGATATCTCAGAAAATACAACTTTACAAACAAACGTTTCTTATCAATTTGGAAAAATAGGAAATAGTCGTTTAGATTTTAATGGAGGCTCAAATCCTAGTCCGAGTTATTACCAGAGATTACCAAGTTATTTTTTAAGAAAGAATGATGTATTTGGTGCATACACTTCACAAGAAAACTTTGTAAATAACGGTCAATTAGATTGGAATCGTATTTTCGATGCCAATATAACAACAGCAAATGTCGATTTAAATAATGCATATGTTTTGTATGAAGATAGAAATGACGACAAACAAATAACAGTAAATACTATTTACAATTCAGAAATAAACAATCATATTGCTGTTAATGGAAAAATAGAATACAAGCGTTTCTGGTCTGAAAATTTTGCAGAAGTGATTGATTTGTTAGGAGGAAACGGTTATTTAGATATTAATAATTTTGCAGATACTGAAACACAAAGGCAGAATGATGTATTGAATCTGAATAGAATTGTTAGTGTTGGAGATCGATTTAAGTACAATTTCAACTTAAGTTCAGACTTAATTAAGGGCTTTGCACAAGTACAATTTAAATATAACAAAGTTGATTTTTTTCTGGCGGCAAGTGTATCTCAAATAAATAATCAAAGAGAAGGTTTGTATAAAAACGGTAGATTTGAAAATACTTCTTTAGGAGCATCGGAAGAAATCAATTTTACAAATTACGGTGTAAAAACGGGTGGAACGTATAAAATTAACGGACGTAATTTAATAGATGCAAATGTTGCATATTTAACACAAGCACCAAACCTTAGAAACACTTTTTCTAACTCAAGAGAAAACAACAATATAGTTGATAATTTGCAGAGTGAAAAATTGTTTTCTGCAGATTTAAGTTACATTCGAAGAAGTCCGATAATTACTGCTAGAGCAACCGCTTATTATACTTCCATAAAAGATGCTACAGAGATTTCTTTTTATTTTGGTGATGGAATTGGAGGAGATAACACAGCTTTTGTACAAGAAATTTTATCAGGAATTGAAAAGAAACATATGGGTTTAGAATTGGGGTTAGAAGCACAAGTTACTTCAACAATAAAACTAAAAGGAGCTGCGGCTATTGGTAGTTTTACGTATGCTAATAATCCGAATTTATATCTTACTTCAGATGTTATAAATGAAGGGATTTTTGATAAGAATGGTCGTTCAGGAAACTATACCTCAAACTTAAAAAATTATAAAATATCAGCAGGACCACATCATGCATATTCAGTTGGTTTCGAGTATCGAGATCCAGATTATTGGTGGGTTGGTGCAACAACAAATTTATTTAGTAATACTTATGTAGATATTGCGCCATTAACTAGGTCTAGTAACTTCTACAAGGATGCAGATGGTTTATCGTTTCCATATTATGAATTAGAAGTTGCTAGAGAATTATTACAGCAAGAAAAATTTAATAATTATAAAGTTGTAAACCTTGTTGGAGGTAAATCCTGGAAAATAAATGGCTATTATATTAGTGTTTTTGCAACCGTAAATAATCTGTTAAATACAAAGTATAAATCTGGCGGATTTGAGCAAGGTAGAAATGCAAATTATAATGAATTAAAAGCTGATAAATCTCTAAGCAAACCTGTATTTGGAAATAAATATTGGTACGGTAGAGGTGCAACCTACTTTATGAATTTGAGTATAAGTTTTTAAAAAATAAATTGAAATGAAAAGAAATAAAACATGCATCTTAATACTAGCTTTTATAACGAGTATATTTTTTACTGCCTGTGTAGAAGATAACGATTTTACAGTTCCAGAAAACTTAGGAGCTGAAGAAAATCTAAAATTAGAAGCATTATTAGATAGCATTCTAAAGAATCAACTAGAATTAAAATCGATAAAAGATCTAAAGAATTTATACATTTCAGGAAATGATCCTACAAAAATAGTATCTGATATTGTTGTAAAAGGATATGTTGTTTCTTCGGATGCAAAAGGTAATTATTTTAGGGAATTTTATATGCAAAGCACACCCGAAAACCCTACAGCAGGAATTAAAATTGCTGTTAACTTAAACAATACTTATAACAAACTTAACTTCGGAAGAGAAGTTTACATTCGTTTAAAAGGTCTATATATTGGTGAAGCTAATTCTGGTGATGGCGTGCTTACAATTGGAGGAAAAATTAGTACAACAGATACAAGTGAAATACAGAGTGTTTCATTAAAACAAATGGACACTCATTTTTTTCGTTCAGAAAAAACTGAAATAATTATACCTAAGGTAGTTTCTTTGGCAAGTTTAAATACTTCAGATATTGGTACATTTGTATCAGTAAATAACGTTGTTTTTCCTTCTAATTTATCTGGAAAAGCTTATGTAGACCCAACAGAAGATTTTGATACTCAACGTAAAATACAAACTTGCCAAACATTAGGGTATGCAGATTTATTAATAGAAACTAGTTCTTTTGCTAGTTTTGCAAATGAAGCTTTGCCAACTGGCGGCGGCACTATAAATGCAGTAGTTTCTAAAGATTATAATGGTAATTTTTTAGTGTTAGTTTTAAATTCTACAGAAGATGTTTCCATGGCAGATGAAAGATGTATAACACAAACTGAAAGCGATTTTCCTACAATTTTATTAAATGAGAATTTTGAAGCATCCTCCGGAGAAATAAAAATTACAGATTGGCTAAATTACAGAGAAAAAGGCACGAAATCTTGGAGATCTTATACCGATACCTATTCGCAAAGTAAAGCAGCAAGAATTGGTTCTAAAAATTCTGGAGATGCAAACACAGTTGCTTGGTTAATTACAAAGGGAATTGATTTAGATACAACCTCAGAAGAATTTTTATCGTTTGAAACTTCTAATAGTTTTGCAAACGGAAGTAATTTAGAAGTACTAATTTCTACAGATTGGACTGGGGTAGCAACAAATATAACTTCTGCAACTTGGGATGTATTGCCAGCAAAGGTTGTTTCCAATGGCGAAGGTTTTAAGAATTGGATACATTCTACTTATGTGAATTTATCAAGTTATTCTGGCACAGCTTTTATTGCTTTTAAATATACCGGAACAGGTAACGTAAATTTTGATGGAACGTATGAATTAGATAATATTACTATTATTGCCAATTAATTTAGAATGTTTTTTTACTTTTTAAAAGTGTATTTCTTATTAAGATAAAGGAAATACACTTTTCTTTTTTAGTTTGTTTTACTCATTGTTTATCAATAACTTAACTCTTGTGTTGTTTTTTGTTTTCTTGCAATTTTGAAGTAGAAATTAAAGGCGACAACCGAAAAGCCAATTTTAAATAGAGTAGGTGAAAATAAATAGTATGAATCATGGAAAAAGATACAAAAAAAACACAGCTAGAACAATTTGCAGATGAGTTTTCAAAACTACCTAATCTTATTATTCAAGGAATACAAAATTCTAATAATGATGCAGACTTTAAGAAGAATGCTAACGGTTTTTTAGAACCATTTCAAGAACAATTTAGTAGTCTTTCAAATTATCTAATAGATGCTTCTAAAAATAGTTCTAATGAAAACTTAAATTCAGCAAATCGTCTTGTACAAATGGGGGCAGGAAATAAAATGATTACTACTGCAAAATCGATTACTAAAAATCTAAAGTCTGTTTTTTCTAAACTAGCTTTAAGTGATATTATTAGAGAAATTAAAAAATTAATTTTTTTCCTTTTAGATTTATTTAATGCACCGAAGTGGGTGTACACGATAATACTTCTAATTGATCAAATTTTAAACGCACTATTAGGATGGGACTTACCAGAAACCATGGATGAAGTTCTTTCAAAGAGAGAAGTAAACTTCTATAGAGAAATAAGAGAACATAAATCAACAGTTAATGTTTTTGTTGGAGAAGAAAATGATTAATCTTAATCCAAGCAAACATAATGTGCCTCATTAATTTTTAATGAGGTTTTTTCTTATTTTTACACCATGAAAAAAATAGAACACATTGGTATTGCTGTAAAAGATTTAGAGGTATCAAATAAATTATTCGCTTCATTATTTGGTGAAACACATTATAAAATGGAAGAAGTAGCTTCGGAAGGTGTAAAAACCTCTTTTTTTAAAAGTGGACCAAATAAAATTGAATTATTGCAAGCGACAAACTCTGAAAGTCCGATTGCAAAATTTATTGATAAAAAAGGAGAAGGAGTTCACCACATTGCTTTTGCCGTTTCAGATATAAAAGCTGAAATTAAGAGACTTAAAAACGAAGGTTTTGTTGTTTTAAATGAAACACCTAAAAAAGGGGCAGATAATAAATTGGTTGCATTCTTACATCCAAAAACTACAAACGGTGTTTTAATTGAATTATGTCAAGAAATTGAGGAGAATATTTTGGGGTAAAAATTATATACGTTAAAATACTGCTAACAGTTACCGTCAACTGCTTACTAATTATTATCTTGCCAGCGTTTAAAAAAAGTTACTGTAAAATGGCTTCAAAATTTGAATCTTATCAAAAAAGACGTTTAGCATCTTCTTACATATCTGTTGTAATTAGTATTGCTTTGGTACTATTTATGGTTGGTATTTTGGGCTTGGTACTTTTAAAATCTACTTTAGTTTCAAACAGGGTAAAAGAAAAAGTAGCAATTACTCTATTTTTAAAAGAGAATGTAAGTAAAAAACAAATAGACGGATTTAAAGCTTCTTTAGAAAAAGAAGAGTTTACAAAAAGAATTATTTATACTTCAAAAGAACAGGCAGCAAAGCAATATAGCAAAGAAATAGGAGAAGACTTTATGAAGTTTTTGGGAGAAAATCCTTTAAAAAACGGAATAGATATTTTCTTAAAAGCAACGTACGTGACTCCAGAAAAAATGCAAGAATTAGAAACTCGTTTTCTCAAAAATGCATTTGTTGCAGATGTTTCTTATGACAAATTACTAATAAACTTAATAACAAAAAATATTCAAAGAATAAGTTTTTGGTTACTAGTGTTCAGTGGCTTTTTTGGTTTAGTAGCAATTATTTTAATTAATAGTTCTATAAGATTGTCTATTTACTCAAAAAGATTCAACATAAAAACCATGCAAATGGTCGGTGCTACAAAAAGTTTTATAAGAAGACCTTTTATTTTACAAAGCATGAAATTAGGCTTTATTGCTGCACTTGTAGCTTTAATAGGTTTGGGTGCTGTTATTTATTATTTAGATGCTATTGCACCTAGTTTAGGTTTGTTAAAAGATTATGTTTCTCTAAGTTATTTGGTTGGTGGTGTTTTTGTCTCTGCTTTTATAATTACTTGGTTAAGTACCTTTTTTGCAACTCAACGTTTCTTAAATTTACAAACAGACGAACTTTATTATTAAAATATGAAAGACGAAATTATTCAAAAACCAGCATTTATTTTTGGAAAGAAAAACTACACTTTTATGGTGATAGGAATTGTTGTAATAGCATTAGGATTTATCTTTATGTCTGGTGGTGGAAGCGATAACCCAGAAGTTTTTAATGAAGAAATTTACAATTGGCAAAGAATTCGTTTAGCACCAACTTTAGTAATTATTGGTTTAGCAATTGAAATTTATGCAATTTTATTAAACCCTAAAAAGTAAAGATGGATATTTTAGAAGCGATAATTCTTGGTATAATTCAAGGATTAACAGAGTTTTTACCAGTTTCTTCTAGCGGACATTTAGAATTGGCAAAAGCAATTTTAGGAGATACATCTGTGCCAGAAGAAAGTTTAACTTTTACGGTAGTTTTACATTTTGCGACAGCTTTAAGTACAATTGTTATTTTTAGAAAAGAAATTGTAGAAATAATTAAAGGTTTATTTCAATTTAAATGGAACGAAGAATTTAAATTTTCTCTAAAAATTATTATTTCTATGATTCCTGCAGTAGCTGTAGGTTTACTTTTTGAGAAAGAATTAGAATCTTTTTTTGGAGGAAAAATATTACTAGTTGGTTGTATGTTATTACTAACAGCTTTACTATTATTACTAGCAGATAGAGCGAAAAACACAAAGAAAGAAGTTTCCTTTTCTAACGCAGTTTTAATAGGTATATCGCAAGCTATTGCAATGCTACCAGGTATTTCTAGATCTGGCGCAACAATTTCTACCTCTGTTTTATTGGGAATCGATAGAACAAGAGCTGCAAAATTCTCTTTTTTAATGGTTGTTCCGTTAATTTTCGGAAAAATTGGAAAAGATGTTTTAAGTGGAGATTTAAGCTTTCAATCATCTGAAATGCTTCCTATTGCAGCAGGTTTTATTGCAGCATTTTTAGCAGGTTTATTAGCTTGTAAATGGATGATTTCTTTAGTCAAAAAAAGCAAGCTTTCCTACTTTTCTATATATTGTGCAGTTGTAGGAAGTATTGCAATTGGATATGCTCTTTTAAATTAATAGTACACTAAAATCAGTATACATGACTGAAGAATATTATAAAAACGGTCAAGTTTTATTGATTGATAAACCACTTACTTGGACCTCTTTTCAAGTAGTAAATAAATTACGTTGGGAAATAAAACAACGGTTCAATATAAAAAATATTAAAGTTGGTCACGCAGGTACTTTAGATCCTTTGGCTACGGGCTTATTAATTATTTGTACTGGTAAGCAGACAAAGCAAATAGATACATATCAAGGTCAGGTTAAGGAGTATACAGGGACTTTTACTGTTGGTGGCACAACACCAAGTTACGATTTAGAAACAGAGGTTGACAAAACGTTTCCTACAGCACATATTACTGAAGAATTATTGCACGAAACAACCAAACAGTTTACGGGTGAAATTCAACAAAAACCACCCATTTTTTCCGCGATTAAAAAAGACGGAAAACGTTTGTATGAATTGGCAAGAAAAGGAGAAACTACAGAGATTAAAGCAAGAACAGTTACAGTTTCTAAGTTCGAAATAACAAAGATAAACTTACCTGAGGTAGAATTTAGAATTATCTGCAGCAAAGGAACCTATATTCGTTCTATTGCTTTCGATTATGGAACTGCTCTTAATTCTGGAGCGCATTTATCCTCTTTAAGAAGAACTAAAATTGGTGATTTTTCTGTTGATGATGCACTTTCTGTGGAAGGATTTATTGAGAACTTGAAAGAAGGTCAGTAAAAAACTACTTAGTTAATAGTATTTTAGTTATTGGGTAAAAAACAGCAATATACAACACAGGTCTTTAAAAAACCTACGTAATATATTGATACATAAAGTATTTACTACTGTACTAAAAAATCAATTTCTGCTATTGCTGCATTTTTATTACCTCCAGCAATTCTTGTTGATTCTATTTTAATATATCTTGTTTTTATAGCTTTCTTAAAATAGTGAGTTCTTTTTGTAGGGTCATTAATCAAGTTTCCGAATTCAAAGTGTTCAAAAACTGTCCAAGACTTACCATTACTGCTAATTTTTAGAATACCACTTTCAATCATCCCTTTAGAGTTTTCTATTTGAGGAGTATACGAAAACCCCATTAAATTATTTTCTTTTCCTAAATCTAAAGATAAATGGTGTGTATTTGCCGTGTTTGAACTCCAATAACTATCGGTGTCGCTGTCAAATGCTTTTACAGCTTCATGCTGCCTTTTTTCACTGTCTACATCAACTAGTTTCCAGTCTTTCTTTACAACACCAAATACGCTTGAAGCAATACTACCAGTATCATTTTTAGTAAATACAGCGGCTTTAACTTCTCCATATTTTAAGAACAAAGGTTCATTATATAATTCAGACTCTTTTGTAGGTGCACTTCCGTCTAGCGTATACCTTATTTCAACACCGCTATTTATATTTTTTGAGATGTCTTCTCCATGAGGTTTCCATCTAAAATCATGTTTTTTAGTTTGAATGTGCAGCATACCATTTAAATCTCTTTCAATAGTAAGCTGAGGAGGACGGGTTTTATAATAATGAGCAGAAATTTTGGTAATTGCAGGTTGTGAACGAGATTCTAAAACTCTAAATCTAAATTTATTAGAAGTTACTTCTTGAAATCTTAAAATTCTTTTATATCCTACATTTGTAGCTGTTGCAATTTCTTTCCAATCATTTACAAACCATGCTTCTAATACATGTTTTTCAATTCTTTCACTATGTGTTAAAATAGCCTCTTGAATAACAAAACGATTGATGGTTATTGGCTCTGGGGTTGTTATAGTAATTGAGCTATTTGTTAAGAGCTTATAACTCGCTTCATCTTCGTCTAGCACTTCTACTGGTCCTTTTGCATCTTCTAGTAGGTCTTTAGAATAGGTTTCTTTTATAAGTTTACCTACATTTTCTAAAACTTGAACATCTGTTGGAGAAAATTTTCCTTCTCTGTTTGGAGGAATATTTAATAATAAAGTTGCATTTCCTCCTACGGAACGCTCATAAATATCAAAAACATCGTCAACACTTCGTACTTTTTGGTTTTTATCATCTCTGTAAAACCATCCTTCTCTAATAGAAGTATTGATTTCTGTTTGCTGATAATGTAAAAATTTAGCAGCGTATAATTTTTCTCGACTTCCAATATCATCCGCAGTAATGTCTGAAAAAGAATTCATTGTTTTGGGGTTCGTTTGATATGGAATAATATTCCATTCAGAAGCTCTCGTGCCACCCGATTCATTTCCACACCAACGAATATCTTGCTTACCAAAAACGACAGCTTTTGGTGCTAATGTTGTAATTAATTCTTTCCAAGCTAAATAATTGTATTTCTGATTCCCTTTACTTTTCGGATTTGCTCCATCAAACCACACCTCATGAATAGGTCCATATTCTGTTAATAACTCAAATAACTGATTTAGAAAATATTCGTTGTAATCATCTACTTTAAATTTGAATGTCGTTTTATTTTTGAAAGGACGGCCTTTAACCTGTGTTGGAATTGTTCTATTAGAATAAGAACTTCCGTTTCCATACAATCCGTCTTTACTTTCAATTTGATACAAATCTGCAGGAGATAAATACACGCCTAATTTTAAGTCATATTTCTTGCACGAAGCAGCCAATTCTTTTAAAACATCTCCTTTTCCTTCTTTAAAAGGAGATGACATGATGCCTTGTTTGGTATAGCGACTTTGCCAAAGCACAAAACCATCATGATGCTTTACGGTAAAAATCACCATTTTCATATTCGCAGCTTTCATTGCTTTGCACCATTGGTCTGTGTCTAGGTTTTGTAGATTAAAAATACTTGGGTTCTCTTTTCCATTCCCCCATTCCATTCTCGTGAAAGTATTGGGGCCAAAATGTATAAAGGCAATGAATTCATTCTTTAAAGCTTCGTACTGGTTTTTAGTAGGAACAACATGAGCAGCTTTCAAAATAATAGAATCTTTACTATTTGTACTAGATATCTTAAAGGTGTTACTTGTTTCTATTAAGACACCGTTTGATTGTGAGCAGGAAGATATTGTAAGAACAGTAAGAAGGCAAAGAATAATTGTTTTCAAGTTATAAATGGTTTTAATTTCTAAATATAGGATAATCTTATTTGACGATGAAAATTAACTACACCTTTTGTATTCTATTGCTTAATAGACTTAGTGTATTCAATTATTTTTTTAATTGTTTTATTAGGGTCGTTCTTTCTCCAATTAATAAATAAATCGATATCTTCATCTAGTTCAATGAATCTTACATTGTGAGATTCAGCAAACTTAAATGAATGTGGAAGAATAGAAACTCCAAGTTCTTTAGATACAAGGTTTAAAATCATTCCACCAAAATCAGATTCAATGATTGTTTTCGGTTGAAAATTATATTTATTGAAAAAATTTCTTAAAAGTGAAGCAAAAAAAGTTGTTTGATGCAAACCTGTAATAATAAATTTTTCGTTTTTTAACTCGTTTAAGTTCTTAAATGTTTTTTTGTTTAGCCAATGGTTGTTTGGTACAACCAAGCAAATTGGTTCTGAATGTAATTTTAGAGAATCTATATTGATGTTTTTTATTTTATCTCTGCTAAATGCGATGTCTGTTTTGTGGTTGAGTAATAGTTTCTCGTGGTCTTTATCTGTTGGTTCAATCAATTCTAATTTTAGATCTGGTAAATTTGAATTTATAATCTCGAGAAAATCGGGTAGAAATTTAAAGGCAATCGAACCTGGATAACTTATTGAAACAAACCCAGATGTTCCTTTATCAATTTTTTTTGCTTGTCGATGTATTTGATCTAATTCTTTAATGGTTTTTGTCCAATGTTCTTGAAGAAATTTACCAGCATCTGTTAGTTTTACATTTCTTTTATCCCTTTCAAAAAGCTGAATTCCCATCTCATTTTCAAGAGATTGAATTTGTCTACTTAATGAAGATTGAGATATGAATACTTTTTCAGCAGTTTTCCAGAAATGAAGTTCATTAGAAAGTGTTAAAAAATATTTTATTTGTTTGATTGTCATTTTTAATGTGCTTTCTGCATTAATCAATCAAAAATAAG
Source organism: Polaribacter sp. ALD11 (assembly GCF_002831685.1). Taxonomy (NCBI): domain Bacteria; kingdom Pseudomonadati; phylum Bacteroidota; class Flavobacteriia; order Flavobacteriales; family Flavobacteriaceae; genus Polaribacter; species Polaribacter sp. ALD11. The sequence goes on from NZ_CP025119.1 coordinate 2,766,900, forward strand.
TATTTTTTAGGAGTTCACAAAACAGTTCCTTTGTGCTAGATTTATTTTAATTATTAAAAATAAAAAAAATGATGGGAATTGAAAATTTTATCACTTTTATGCTAACGGCATTTGTATTTGTAATAACACCAGGAATTGATACGGTATTTGTTTTAAATAAGTCTATTGGGCAAGGTAGAAAATCTGGTATAAATGCAACGTTAGGTATAAATACAGGTATCTTGGCACATACTTTTTTTGCAGCTTTAGGCTTATCTGTAATCCTTTCTAAATCTGATTTAGCTTTTGTTATAATTAAATATATTGGTTTTATTTATTTGATTTACCTAGGTTTCTCTAAACTTAAAAATAACAAAGAAGTGCTGTCTTTAAAGGTAGGAAATGAATCGCAAAAAAAAGTAAAAAGTGATTTTTGGTCTGGTTTTTTAACAAACACCTTAAATCCGAAAGTTGCATTATTCTTTTTGGCCTTTTTCCCTCAATTTATCAATCCTGCACAAATAGAAAACCCTGTACCATTTATATTGTTAGGTTTTACATTTGCAGCAATAGGAACTATTTGGTATTTAGGTCTAACGATATTTGCTAGTACTTTTTCTCAAAAAATTAAAAGTAACCCAAAGTTTAATATCTGGTTAAATAAATTGAGTGGTTTCGTTTTTATACTAATGGGAGTTAAAATAATACTAAGTTAAAATTCAGCATCAACGGTAAAACTCATTCGTTCATTTGTTGAAGGGTGAAAGAACTCAATAAATTCAGCATGTAAGTGCAACCTATTTTCTTTTTTTCCATACAAATCATCGCCAACAATTGGTGTGTTTAATCCGTTTTTATGAGCAGCATGTACTCTTAATTGATGTGTTCTTCCCGAAATTGGGTAAAAATACACGCGTGTTTTTCCATTTTCTTTGTTGATGATTTTCCAATCTGTTTCAGCTGGTTTTCCATAGGTAAAATCTACCAATTGTTTAGGTCTATCATCTAAATCTACACGTAAGGGCAACTTTATTTTTCCGCTATTTTCAGATAAAATTCCATCTAATAAAGCTACGTAGCGTTTTTTTATAGTTCTGTTTATAAACTGACTCTGTAAAATTTTATTAGCTTCCTTAGTTTTTGTAAGTAATAAAATTCCAGAAGTAGACATGTCTAATCGATGCACAATCAAAGGACCTGTTGCAGTTGGGTATTTCTCTTTAATTCTAGTATACACAGAATCTTTAATATCCTTACCAGGAACAGATAAAAATTCAGCAGGTTTGTTCACTACAATTAAAACAGCATCTTCATAAATAATTTTTAGTTCTTGTTTTTCTGCTAGATTTTCTAGCAACAAGTTCTCATCCATTTTTATACCTTCTAACATGTGTGTTAAAATGGGTTTGCATCTACCTTGGCAAGCAGGATAATAGTTTTTATGTTGTCTAACGGCAGAGTTTGGTGAAACTCCCCACCAAAATTCTGCCATTGTAATGGGCGTTAAATCGTTTGCAAATGCATATTGCAAAAGCTTAGGAGCAGAACACTCTCCTGAACCTGCAGGAGGTTTTATAGCAGGGTCATTAAAAATATCTAATAAGTTTTTAAGTTCCTTTTGTCGATTTAAAAAGGCGTATTTACTAAATAATGTTTGCTGTAAATAATTAGATTTTTCTTTTCGCTCTTTCTTTAGAGATTCAATTTTAGCTTCAATAAGGATGAATTCTTTACTAACTTTTTGAAGTTTAATCTGGTAATATTCTTGTAATTCTTTTAAAAAGAACTGATTATTATAACTTTCTTGTGTAAGTCTTTTCGTTAGTTCTTTAAATTCTAAGTCATTTAAAACAGCAATTGCTTTCTTTTTCTGATTTTTCCGATCTGTTCTAAAAAACTTCATCCGCTTTCTTTGAAAAGCCAAATCATCTTCAATCTCTTTGGTAATTCTTTTTACAGATTTTTTTAGAGTTAAATAATTTTCATCCTTTTTTAAAGCACCTAATTGCGCATTAATTGCATCAATTTCAAGTTCACCTTTTATATAAAAACTACCTTCTGTTCGCATATTAAAAACAGGTGGAACAAACTTTTCTGGCAAACTTTTGTCTGCTAGTTTACCTGAAAAAGCATTTAAATAGCCAATTTCATTTCGCTTGTTTTTTACAACTAAAACGCCAAACATTTTCCCTACTGCAAGTGAGTTAGAATTTGTTTCTAATCCAAAATTATGTTTAAAATATGTCTGATTTTCTAAATATTCCTGTAATTCTGTCGTCGCAATTTTTGCTAAAAGATGCGGTTCATAATAAAAGGGAAATGTAAATTTCTCTGGAAGTGCTATTTCAGAAATAGTAGTTTTAAAATGTTGGAAGTGTTTCAATATAATTAAGAATAAGTGTCAAAGATAGTTAGTTATCAATAAAAATGACAGAAATAATAGGCATAATAACGATTCTCTAAAAGAGTTAAAATAATTTTTGAATGCGTTAAAGTCTGGTTTCTTTATCATTTAGTTTTGTATTGAACTAAAAACAATAGTATGAAAAATATAAAAATGAATTCGATTAAATTATTTGCAACTGCATTAACTGTTTCTAGTTTTATGTTGGTTTCTTGTGATAATGCAAAAAAGAAAGCAACAGAAATTAAAGAAGAAGCTACTGAAATTAAAAAGGATATTGAAAATGAAGTAGGGGAGATGGATGACGAGGTGAAAACTCGAACTTACAAAATGAAAGACGGTACAGCAATTGTTTATAATTTAGATGCGAAAGGGGTTGTAGGTTTTGATGATTGGGCAGACTTTACAGTCGTAAATTCAGAATTGGCACAAATGAGAAAATCTAACTTTGTAACTACAGCGCAACGTGTAAAAAACATGAATTTTAGAATAGCCAGTTTAGGTAGCACAATTCCTGCTTGGTTAAAAACGGAAGAAGTGATGGAAGATGTTGCAGATGTTCAAAAAGAATATTTAGAGTTAATTGAGGATCCTAACGCATCAGATAACGAAAGAAAAGAAAATTTAGAAGAGCTTTCTGAAAAATTTGATGATTTACGTGAAGAGTTAGATGAAACAGTGAAAGAATATACTAAAATTCATGAAGAAGCAATTGAAGAATATAACGAAGAAATAAAAAAAGGAAAAATAGATGCTGCTATTGAAGAGTATAACGAAGAGATTAAAAAGTTAGATAAAATTTTAGAAAAGAAGTAATATTCGCATATATCTGACTCGTAATTAGGGTGTTGTGATTTTATAAATAGAGGATAGATTTTAATCTATCCTCTATTTATGTTTTAAATTAATTAGTGAGATCTAAACTAATTTTTACTACGAAGTTGTCTCAGGCCAGAAATTAAAAAAGGTTTTATAGGCAAACTTTTCATAATAGAAACATCTTCTATAATTGTGCTTTCATTTCCTAAAAAAGCGAATATTTTCTCGGGTGAATTGTCTTTGAATATTTGTGCAAAGATCTCTTTACCTGTTCGTTTTTTTGATAATAGAACATCAATTAATGTACGATCATACCAATTATATCGTTTGTCTTTAAAAGAGATATCAGAATTTAAGTTCTTACCTAATTTTAATTTTTCTACTATTTCAGAAACATCTTTCTGAATAAATTGAAAAGTATACCCGCTGCTTGCTTTTGTATAGCCGCCAGAGGTGCCAATGTTTAGAACATTTTTCTTCGGGTTTTTTTGAAACTTCGCCAAAGACATTGGTATTATTCCAAACTCTTCGTGAGAAATAGTATAATCATCAATCTTTAACTCTTCTTTAATATATTTTTTTAAGGCAGAATCATACGTTTCTTTATTTAAAACAGTAGAAGAGAAGAGTGTGTATTCAACCAAAGCTTCTGTAGTAGAAGTTGGGAAAACATACATAAAAGTAGCGCCATTTTCTTGAGAAACTCTAAAGTCCATCAATCTTCCAATTTCAAAATCAAAAATTGGTTTTTTAGACTTAATTACCCAACCTTTAAAGTGTTGTAAAAGTGAGTTTTCTTCGGTTATTTCTGGGTTGAAGAGATTTGTAGAATTAAAAACAGTTTTTGCTGCATATAAATTATCTTCCGTTTTTACAGTAGCCAAAATAGCATCCGAAGTAATGGCAACAATGTTTTCTTGTAAAAAAGTAACATTGGTAAATTGTTTAGCAAAATTAATTACAAAGTTATAGAAATCTATCCCTTGAATCATTTTGTAAGTATAGGTTCCTAAATCTAGTTTTTTTTCAAAACCTGTTGAAAGAAATTCTAAAGTGTTCCATTTTGCATGCACAATAGACTCAAACGAACCTGCGTTTTTTTCCCAAAAACACCAAGTTCTATCGTTGCTGTTTTTTGTGTCTTTATCAATAATCAAAATCGATTTTTCTTGCAAAGTAGGTTCTTGTAATATCTTGTACAATAAGCTTAAACCAGCGCAACCAGCACCTGCAATAATAAAATCGTATTTCATCATAATTATTTTATAAAACGATTATACCAACTTTCTTCGATAGGTATTTCCCAAAAATTCTCAAAATCTTGTTTTGTGGTAATCAGGTTATCAAAAATGATAGTTTTGCCCGTTAAAGCTTTGTTTTTAAGTAGTTTTTTAAAGTCTTTTAGATCTTTGTATTGTACGTGTTCACCTTGTTTAAAACAAACATTCATTCGGTCTAAAAGTGCTACTTCATAGGTTTCTTGCAGACCTATAATTAAGGAAACAGAAGCATCAATATCGCTATTAGAAAGTTCTGTAGCAACATCATCTGCTGTTAAAATAATAAACCTGTTATATAAAAATTGATAGGAAGCTTTGAAATTTTCATCATCAGATTTCCAGTTCTCTACAAAGGTTTTTACTTTTTCTTCTATGGCTTCAATTTCATTCGGATAAAATTTTCTGCTAGAAGGGTACACCCAAACTTTAGCATCTTCTGGTATTTCTTTAAAATCTACAAACATTGTTTTTTATTTACGTTGCAAAGATAGCCAAAAGAAAAACCGCAAACTGATTTTCAGTTTGCGGTTTTTTATAAACTTTAAAAAGGCTAAGCTTCTTTAACAGAAAGTTTTGTAGTGAGATGTATGAAATCTTCTTGCACACTTTGTCCTTTGTTTTTATTGTACCAAAGTTGTAGGTCTTCTTTAAATTGAGGATCTAAACTACCATGTGCTGCTTTATAATCTGAAACCATTTTTGTAGCTATAGTTGGTCTTGGTCCCCAAGAATCGATTACATTATTGTCTTTGTCTAAAGCTATTAATTTAGGAATACTTCTTCCTCCGTTTGTCAAAAACAAATCCATTAATGCTAGGTTTTCATCTCTTAGCACTATTTTTAAATCAATTTTATCTGTAGTTGCAGCAATTTTATTAAGAACAGGTAGGTTTTGTGCAGCATCTCCACACCAACCTTCAGTAATAACCAACCAGGTTTGGGGTTGTTTAATTTTTTTAAACTCTAGAATTGCTTCTTCAGAAATTTTTATAGTTTTATCTAGACGTTTCATTCTTCTGTCATTTAACAAACTATAATTTGTTAATGCTTCAGATTGTTCTGGGCCTGTAGATTTTCCTTCAACTAATAAATTACGAACTAATGCTCTATAATCGGTATATGATATCGTTTTTTTTAAACTATTTTCTATAATTTCCTTCATAATTAAAAGTGTTCTATTGAGGTTTTTAGACGAAGATAATCTCTAAACTTACAAAGAGTTTTCTTAGTTTTTTATATTTTTAAGAATATCAGAAGTCATAGAAGATAGGTTGAATTTATGTTGCCAATTCCAATCTTTTCTAGCTTCAGAATCATCTATAGAAGAGGGCCAGCTATCGGCAATTTTCTGTCTGAAATCTGGTTTATAAGAAACTTTAAAATCCGGAATATGTTTTCTAATTTCTACGGCCATTTCTTCTGGTGTAAAATCCATCGCAGCTAAATTATAAGAAGTTCTAATTTTTACATCTTCTGGTTTTGCTTGCATTAATTTAATTGTTGCTGCTACAGCATCATTCATGTACATCATTGGTAAACGGGTCTCTTTAGATACAAAACACTCATAATTACCTTCTTCTACAGCTTTAAAATAAATATCTACTGCATAATCTGTAGTACCACCTCCAGGTTTTACTTTCCAAGAAATAACACCTGGGTAACGCAAACTTCTAACATCTACTCCATATTTTTCATGATAATAATTACACCAAAATTCGCCAGAAAGTTTACTAATTCCGTAAACTGTACTAGGTTCTATAATGGTTTTTTGTGGGGTGTTTTCTTTTGGCGTTGTTGGGCCAAATACCGCGATAGAACTTGGCCAATACACTTGTTTTATGTGTTTATCTTTTGCCAATTCTAAAACTCCTAAAAGAGAATTCATATTCAAATCCCAAGCTTTTTGCGGAAATTTTTCTGCCGTAGCAGACAACATTGCAGCAAGTAAATATACTTGAGAAACCTTATACTTTTTAACCATTTTTAAAATGGTTTCTTTGTCGGTTGCATCTATAATTTCAAAAGGACCAGAAGACATCATTTCTTCATTTCCTTCTTTAATATCAGAAGCTATAACACTACTGTTTCCATAGATAGAACGCAGTTCTTGCGTTAATTCGTTACCAATTTGGCCACTAGCGCCTAAAATTAAAATGGTTTCACTCATCACTAAAATTGAATTAAAATAAGTGGCAAAGGTACTTAATTTAAGTATCCTTAATTATTTTTTGATTGAATAATTTGAACCACTATTTTGCTGTTTTGTTATGGTTTTCTTAAAAGATAATTTAGTGCAATTTATTTATGTATTTTTACCTTTTAAACAGACTTGTGAAATATAGATATCTTTTATTACTAAGTATTTTTGTGCTGTCTTGCGGAAATAATCAAGACAAAGAAAAAATAAAAAAACCAAAACCTTTAATGAGTTTGGTTAAAACTCATACCGCAACAGAAAATGTAAAACCTATTTTTTTAAAAGAAGTAGATAGCTGGGGTGAGTTAAAAGCAATAGATTCCTTTTTTGTTAAATTTAGAAAAATTTCTCCTAACGAAGCATTAAGTAATGCTGTAGAATTAAAAAGTTTAATTAAGAGCTTAAAAGAGAATATAAAGCCTGACAAATTTAACATACTATCTCTAGAAGCAAGAATTAACATCTTATATAATGAAGTATTAAGATTAGCAGATTTAATAGAAATTGGAGCCATAAAAGCAGAAGAAGTAAACATACAGGTAGATAAAACAATGTCTGCTTTTTCGGATGTTAACACAAAAATAAATACAATTTTAACAAAGATTAATTTTGAAAACGAAATTGATATAGATGTTAAGTTTATTGGTTTAGATACCACAAGAATAGACAGTATTTCTAAAAAATCGATAGATCTTAGGCTCAAAGAACAGGTAATGAGTAAAAATAAGGTAGACAAAATTTCTAATAATAAAGAACAATAATTATGAGAAGCAATTCTTTTACGTTTAAGTTTTTTCTTTTCTTATTCTTGAGGAAGTTCTATAGGAGTTAAAATTGACAAAGATTATATAAAAAAAGAAGTCAATACATTATTGGTAAATTGGCATCAAGCCGCCGCAGATGCAGATTTTAAGGAGTATTTTGGGTTAATGGACAACACTGCTGTTTATATCGGAACGGCTGCAGAAGAAATCTGGACTAAAGAACAGTTTGCAAGCTTTAGTAAACCTTATTTTGATAAAGGTAAAGCGTGGGATTTTAAAACGTTAGAATGTACTGTTTCTGTAAACGAATATGGTTCCTTTGTTTGGTTTGATGAGCTTTTAGTTACTTGGATGGGAACTTGCAGAGGTTCTGGAGTGCTAGAAAAGAAAGAGGGTTCTTGGAAGATTAAGCAATACGTTTTGTCGGTTCCAATACCAAATGAAGACATTCAAACAGTAATTTTAGCGAAAAAGGAAAACGATGCTATTTTCTTAAAGAAGCATCAGAAATAATTTTTTTAGAAGCCATTTCCTGCTTTCCACTATATCTTTTTTATTGTTGTTCTCGATACCAATTTTTTCATTCTTCAAAATTCACTTGAACGGACAGTTAAAAAGGATACCGTTTCAATCAGGTCTAATACCATTGAATGGTAAATAATGATATTTAAAGTCAAACAATTAAGAAACAACCTCGTTTACAACTTTATAAATCAACTCATTTTCAAAGCCTTTTCGCATTAAAAAATCAATTAGTTTTTTCTTTCTTTTAAAAATGTTTGACTCAGAAATTACTTCGTTTCTGTTTTCTGTAATTCTATAAATAGTAGCAATATATTCTTGTTCATCAATTTCCTTTAAAGCTGTTTTTAAATTGTAGGCAGAAATATCTCTAAACTTTAATTCTCTAACAATACGTTGTTTTCCCCAGCTTTTAATTCTGAATTTTCCTCTGGCAAAACTTTTAGAGAAACGTTCTTCGTTTAAGAAATTGTCTTTCATTAAACTCAAAAGAATCAGTTCTCGCGCTTCAGGAATCAGATTATACTCACGCATTTTTTGTTCTACTTCTTTATGACACCTATCTTGATACACGCAATAATTTTCTAGTTTACGTTTTATTTCATCAACAGTAAAAACTTTCTTTTTCCTTTCAAACATTATTTCGAAAATACAAAAAGGGTTGAAACTATGATGATTTCAACCCTTTTTTCTATTAAATAAAAATAGATTATATAATTACAGGGTTTTTAAAAACCTTGCAGTATAAATAATTAAATCTGATTTTTCTCATCTAACCTTTTATCCTCATTAAAACTAGTTTCAGGTTTTCCTTCTTGAACCTTTAACAAACCTTTTAACCTCATTTTAAATTTCGTAATTAAAAAGAATAAAATAGGTACAACTATCAATGTTAAGAAGGTTGCTATTAACAAACCATAAATAACAGTTTTTGCTAAAGGACCCCAAAAAACAACATTATCTCCCCCCATATAAATATTAGCATCAAACTCGCTAAATAAGGTAAAGAAGTTAATGTTTAAACCAATTGCTAAAGGAATCAATCCTAAAATAGTAGTAATTGCAGTTAATAAAACTGGTCTTAAACGCGCTTTACCAGCTTTTACAACCGTTTCATATAAACTATCTAACGGTAGATAATCGTCTTCAGAAATATTGTCTTGTATTTTTCTTCTACTAATTAACAGTTCTGCATAATCTAACAGCACAACACCATTATTTACCACAATTCCTGCAAGAGAAATAATACCAACCATGGTCATCATAATTACAAAAGGAGCTCCTGAAATTACCAAGCCACCAAAAACACCAATGAAACTTAAGAAGATTGCCAACATAATAATTCCTGGTTTCGAAACCGAATTAAATTGGAAAATAAGAATGAAGAAAATTAATAGTAGACCTGTAAAAAACGCGCCAACTAAAAACGTCATTTGTTTGTTTTGCTCTTCAATTTGACCGGTATAATCAATTTTAATTCCTCTTGGCAAATCTTTAAAATTCTTCATCGAATTCTGAATTTTCGCCACCACAGCACCTGCATCTGTTTCTCCTGGAGATAATGCAGAATATACAGTTACTACTCTTTTTACATCTTTGTGTTTTATAGCACTAAAGCCAGAACTGTTGGTTTGTGTTGCTACGGCAGAAACAGGAATCTCTTTAATCTTACCTGTTGCAGGATCTCTAAATGTTATTTTCTGATTAAAAACGGCACTTTTATTATATCTATCTTCTTTGTTAAAACGGACATATATATCATAATCTTCGCCATCTTCTTTATAAATTCCAGCTTTGCTTCCAAAAATCGCAGATCTTAATTGTTGCCCAACTTGCCCAGTAGAAACACCTAATTCTCCAGCTTTTTTTCTGTCGACCAAAACCTGCATTCCTGGTTTCGATTTATTTACATCGATCTTTAATTCGTCTACACCAGTAATACTTTGCGTGTTTAAATAATCTCGCATTCTTTCTGCTGTAAAAATCAACTCTTCGTAATCTTCACCGTTTAATTCAATATTAATAGGAGAACCTGCTGGTGGGCCATTAGCATCTTTTTCTACCGAAATTAAAACTCCAGGATAAATACCAACTAAAGCAGCTTGTACTTTTTGTCTTAGAATTTCACTGTCTTTTCCTTTTCTAAATTTATACTCACGCATAGAAGCAGTAATCTTCCCTTTGTGTGGCATTTCTGCAGAAGAACCTCCGTCTGTTTGTGGGTTTCCTGCACCTTCACCCACTTGAGAAACGGTACTTTCTACTAAGAAATTATAATCACCGTCGGTATACATGTCTTGGTTTAAGACACCATATACTTTTTGTTCAATTTCTTTTGTAATTTGATTTGTTTTCTCAATATCTGTTCCTTCAGGATATTCGATATAAACAATAATTTGATTTGGCTTGTTGTCTGGGAAAAATTCAATTTTTGTTCTTTGTTCACCCACAGACCAACCAAAACCAGCAAATGCAATAAACAAAAGAATAAAAGTTCCAACAACCAAAATATAAGGAGTCCAGCCAGAAAGTGCTTTTTTTAATCTTCTTTCATACCAGTTTTCTAAAGAAACCAAGGTGTTTTTCTGAAAATAATTTGCAGCTTTTCTAAGAACTAATCGATAAACCCACAACATAATTGCTGTGAACAAAATTAAAGTTCCTAAGGCGTTATATTCTCCTCCAAAGAAATAAATTAGTAAGCCAATAACAGCCATTATACTTGTTAGTTTAATGATGCTTTTTATTGGCATATCTTTGTCCTCTTTACTCATAAATTGAGAAACCAATACAGAGTTAAAGAAAATTGCTACAAATAAAGAAGAACCTAAAACGATAGAAAGTGTAATTGGTAAAATAACCATAAATTGCCCCATAACTCCTGGCCACAGACCTAAAGGAATAAAAGCAGCAACGGTTGTTGCTGTAGAAATTATAATAGGAAAAGCAATCTCTCCAATACCTTTTTTGGCAGCTTCAATTCTACTCATTCCTTCCTCGTCCATTAAACGATATACGTTTTCAACAACTACAATTCCGTTATCTACCAACATTCCAAGTCCCATAATTAGACCAAAAAGTACCATTGTATTTAAGGTATAACCTAGTGCACCTAGAATCATTAAAGACATAAACATAGACATTGGTATTGCAAAACCAACGAATATTGCATTTTTAAAACCAAGGAAAAACATTAAAACAATTACTACTAAGATAACTCCGAAAATAATATTGTTTACCAAATCGTCTACTTGACCAATTGTTTTTGGAGATTGATCATTGGCAATAGTTACCTTTAAATCTTGCGGAAAATGATCTTTTTTAGCATTTTTTACAATTACTCCAATTTTGTCTGCAGCATCTACCATGTTTTCTCCAGACCTTTTCTTAACATCTAGCATTACAACAGCAGCACCATTTTCTCTCGCATATGTAGTTTTGTCTTTATCTTTAAAAGATATTTCTGCTACATCTCTCAAATAAATTGGGTTTCCGTTTTCAGATTTTATTACAAATTCCTCCAAATCTGAAGGCTTGTCAATTTCACCTACAATTCTTATCGTTCTTCTTTGTTTACTGGTAATAAAGTTACCTGCAGACATCGTTATGTTTCCACGGTTTATAGCATTTGTAATATCATCGAAACTAACTTTTGCCGCCATCATTTTATAGATGTCAACAGCAACTTCTACTTCTTTATCTTGTGCTCCACGAATGTCTACTTTCTTAATTTCAGTTAAATCTTCAATTTCATCTTGTAAATATTCTCCATATTCTTTTAGCTTATAAACTGGGTAATTTCCGGAAATATTAATATTTAGAATTGGTACTTCCTCAGACATACTCAATTCAAAAACATTAGGGGTTACTTTTGCGCCATTAAATGTTGGCCAATCTTCACCTGCAGTTTCTTGATCTATTTCGTCTTTTACTTTCTGTTTTGCTTTGTCAACCGAAATATTTTCATCAAATTCTATAGTAATTATCGAATAATCTTCTTGAGAAGTTGAAGTGATTTCTACCACATTACTAACAGATTTTAACTTGTCTTCTAATGGGTTTGTAATTAATTTTTCTATATCTTCTGCTGTGTTTCCAGGATATACAGAACTAATATAAATCTTCGTTTCATTTATCTCAGGGAAGTTTTCTCGAGGCATTGAAAAGTATGCCGAAATTCCTAAATAAAGAATTAAAAACATCGAGACGTAAATGGTTGTCTTGTTATTTATTGCCCAAGAAGAAAGCTTAAATTCTTTATCTACTTGTTTGTTTTTTTTAGCCATTTTTCTACTATTTATTAATCACTTTTACAACCTGTCCGTTATTTACACTTCTAGCGCCTTCCATAACTACTTCGGCATCTGCAGTAAGATTTTTAACTACTTCGATATAATCTCCTTGAGTTCTTCCTGTTTCGATAATTAACCTTTCTGCTATTGCTTCGTTATTATCTTTTTTATTTTTTATAACGTAAATAAACTGTTCTCCTTTTGCATTTTCAGAAATTATACTTTGTGGTATTAAAACGGCATTTACATTCGTATAATCGTTTAATTTTAATCTTGCAGTTAAGTTTGGTTTCACTTTTCCTTTTAAATTAGGTACACCAATTTCTATTTTAAAAGACCTGTTATTAGGGTTGATAAAATTACCAACTTGTCTAATTTTAGAATTTAATGTTTCACCTAATACAGGGAAGTTTACTTCTACAGATTTGTTCTCAGTAATACTACCAATATAAGTTTCTGGCACTTCTGTTTCAATATACATATTAGAAAGGTTTAGAATTCTAAAAATTTCTGAACCTTGACCAGGAGCAACTACAGTTCCTCTTTCTCTAAAAATATTATCTATAATTCCAGAAAAAGGAGCTCTAATAGTAGATTTTCCTAACTGAATTTTCAACTGATTTACAGCACTACTTTGAGCTTCATAAGATGTTTTTGCTTGTAAAAACTGAATTTCTGATCCAATTTTTTGGTCCCACAATCTTTTCTGACGTTCATAGGTCGTTTTTGCCAATTGTGCATTTGAATTTAATTGTGCTAATTGTTGAGACATTCCTCCGTCATCAATTCTTGCTAAAACTTGCCCTTTGGTAACTTTCTGACCTTCTTTTACAAGAACACTGTTTAAAATTCCTGGCATTTCAGGGTATATTAAAACATTCTGTTTTGTTTGCACATTACCTTGTAGTTCTATAAAGTGTGTAAAAACTTCTTCTTTAACTTTAAATGTTGTTATTAAAGGAATATTTTTATCTTCATTCAAATCATCTAATCGATCGTTTAGTTTTTTTAACTCAACAGATAATTCTTGTTGTTTAGCATCTAATGTTGCTTTTTTAGATTTTATTTGAGCAACATCATTTGTAGCTAAAACGTCATCTACAGAAACTTCTTTTTTACCTCCACAAGAAGTTAAAATAAGCGTTGTAATTAGTAGTAAATATATTTTTCTCATGATATTTTGTTATTTGATTGGTAGGTTTAATGCGTTTTCTAATGTTGCCTTTTTTGCAATTACATCTAACATAGATTGAATGTAATTTTGTTGTTGCGTGTATAATTGATTTTGTGCCTGCAATAAATCGAAACTAGAAGAAATTCCTTCAAAAAATTTAACACGTTGTTTCTTTTCTATTCGTTCTGCTAAACCAACATTTTTCTTTGATGTTTGGTAGTTATCAATACTTATTTGATAATCATTTTTTGCTTTTTGTGCTTCTAAAGAAAGTCTTTGCTTCATTTCTTCTAGTCTTAAATCTGCATTTTCTAATGCTATTTTTGCTTGTGCAGTTTTTGCTTTTCTACCAAAGCTACTAAAAATAGGCACATTTAAACTTACTCCCAAGAGAGAAGAATCAAACCAACGTTGGTCGTTTTTTAAGAATGTAAAAGAATTTGAATTTGCTTGTGCGCCATAATTTACAAAAGCACTTAACGTAGGCAAAGCTTTACTTTGCTCTAATTTCATCATTAATCTTTTTGTTTCTCTGTCGTTTTCAGAAATTTTAAAATCGATGTGATTGTTTACATTAAAACTTTGTGAAATTAATGCTAAACTAATATTTTCCTCCGCCAAAGAATCTAAAGAATCTGTAAGAACTAATTTTGTTTCAATAGCATTACCTAAAGAGAGGTTTAGCATCTGGTATGCAATGCCTTTCATTCTTATAACGCTATTTAATTGGTTTTTTAAATTACCTAATGTAATTTCTAATTGCTCAACGTCTTCTTCTTCATTTAAACCATTCTCATAGATTTTTTTAGCATCATCATAGTTTTTCTGAAGAATTTTTATGTTTCCTTCTAATATAATAATACTCCTTTCTGTAACTAAAACATTTCCATAAGCATTAATAACAGCTTCTTTGGTTAACATTTCTGTTTTCTTGTTTGCTTGTTCAGAAATTTTTAAATATGTTTTAGATGCTTGTAAACCTACTAAATAAGAGCCGTCAAACAATAGTTGTTTTAAAGTTACAGTAGCGTTCATGTTTTGTTTTGTTCCAAATACAAATTCTTCATTTGTACCATCTTGATCAAAATCTGCAAGTGTTATTGGTTGTTTTATAAAATTTTGATAATCTACTTTTCCGTCTATTTGAGGAAGACCAATTGTGGTGGTTTCCCAAACTTTTTTCTGAGCAGAAAGAATATCATTTTGCGATGCTTTTGTGTTGTAGCTATTCTCTAAGGCAAAATTTATAGCTTCCTTTAAAGAGAGCTGTTGTGTTTTTTCTTGTGCATTTGTTACTAAGAAAAAACAGGTACTTATGCATACCAGAATTAATTTTTTCATGTGGTTTTATTTCAGTTTTAATTGGTTTTCTAATTGTTGTATTCCTTTTTGTGTACTTATTGCTCTTAAATGATATTCTAAATAATTACTCATTAAGATATTCATAGAATAATTTGTTAAAGGAAATAAATCCTTATCCTTTATGCCTATCATTCCGTTAAAATAAATTCTTGAAATAAATTCTAAATCTATACTTTCTCTATAAAGCTCCGTATCGATCCCTTTTTTTAAATTGTCTATCACACAATCTTGCATTATATGAAACTGTTTCTGCTTTAAAGATGCATAAATTTTCGGGTAATATTTTTGAAGTTGGTATTGGGGAGAAGATTTTTCGTCTTTCAAATTTTCCATAACGAATCTTTTTATAGAAAAAAGTTCATCAATGGCATCTAATTTTAATTCGCAGATGCCGTCAATTCCACTACAAATTGTGTCAAACATATAATGCGTTACTGCTTCTACAAGTTCGGTTTTATTTTTAAAATATTTGTAAATAGTTTTTTTTGAAACTCCAAGTGAGCTTGCAATTTCATCCATAGTAACACTCTTAAAACCTAGGTTTAAGAAGAGTTCATTCGATTTTTCTAATATTTTTTCTCTCATAATTCGTGTGCAAATGTACAAAAGGAAACTTTAGAAACAAAAATAGTTTCCAAAGTTTTAATGATTTTTTAACATTTAGTTATAAGAGACAGAAATCTTTACATTATTTTTACAAAAAATCACAAAAAATCACAAAATTGGACATTTTACATTATCAAAAAGATTTTCTAGAATACTTAGATTCAAAAGAATGGGTAAGAGAGCCTAAGAATCTATACGAGCCTATAGACTACATTATTAAGTTAGGGGGAAAAAGAATGCGCCCTGTTTTAACTTTAATGGCAGCAGATATTTTTTCTAAAGACTATAAAAAAGCAATGCCAGCAGCTTTGGCTGTTGAGGTTTTTCATAATTTCACATTAATTCATGACGATATTATGGACGATGCGCCTTTGAGAAGAGGAAAAGCAACGGTACATGAAAAGTGGAATTTGAATACAGGGATTCTGTCTGGAGACGCAATGCTAATTTTAGCATATCAATATTTTGAAAATTATGAACCTATCGTTTTTCAGAAATTAGCAAAACTTTTTGGTAAAACAGCTTTAGAAGTTTGTGACGGACAGCAATTAGATGTCGATTTTGAAACTAGAAATGATGTTACTATCGATGAGTATATTAATATGATTCGTTTAAAAACTTCTGTTTTAGTTGCTGCAGCTTTAAAAATGGGAGCAATAGTGGCGGAAACAAATGAAGAAAACGCAAGTCTAATTTATGATTTTGGTTTAAATCTTGGTTTGGCTTTTCAGTTGCAAGATGATTATTTAGATACTTTTGGGGATCCTAAAACATTTGGTAAACAAGTAGGAGGAGATATTATAGAAAATAAAAAAACGTACTTATATCTAAAGGCTTTGGAAGTTTCTTGTGAGGCAGAAAAGGGAAAGTTAGAACATTTCTACAGGAATAAACTAAAAGAAAATTCGATTAAAATAGCAGAAGTTCGAAGAATTTTTGAGTTAAATGATATTCCTTTCTTAATAAAACAAGAAATAACTAATTATACAGAAAAAGCATTTAATACGTTGTCTAAAATGAGTATTAAAGATTCAGATAAACAAGGACTTAGAGATTTTGGTTTGTGGTTAATGAATAGATCTGTTTAAGTTTTATTATTTTTATTGTGTGATTTTAAAATAAAGAGTACATTTGCACCCAATAATTTTGGTCCCATAGCTCAGTTGGTTAGAGCACCTGACTCATAATCAGGTGGTCCTTGGTTCGAGCCCAAGTGGGACCACTTTATTTTAAAGCCTTTACAGAAATGTAGAGGCTTTTTTGTTTTACATAAATTTCAAGAATAATTTAAGATAAATAGATTTAAACCCTCATTCTAATCTGAATTTATTAGAATAATTACATTTAAAATTTTCTTTTTTAAAACTTAAAGATCATTTAGAGTACTACTGCATATTTCATCAATGAGAAGAAGTATTCATATTTAATGGAATGTCAGCTTGAAATCTTTTCGCTTTTATATTTATTTTTCCATCAAATTTAAAGTTTCAGAAATAGTTGTTACAGGAAGTTTACAAGAACTATTTACACAAACATATATGTAGGTCTCGTTTTCTGTAAATCTGTTTTCTAATAGTGGTAAATTAGAGTTTTCCGTACTATAAGAAATTAAAATATTTGGGAGGTAGTTTTTATGTAACTCTGCTAGCTTCTTTTTAGCGTATTTACCTGCAATTACAACTTCATAATACGGATTCGTATAATTTAACATTACAGCCAACCAATTAGAAAAAGAAGCAGCATGATCTACTATTTTTGGTTTTATATTATTAAGCATCGAAGTAGCCATTTTTAAGTATTTCTTATCACTTAAATGATGAGAAAGCGCAAATAAATTTTTTGCCATGATAGAATTACTAGAGGCAATTACATTGTCTTGGTATTCTATTGTTTTTGCTACCAACGGAGCATCTTTTTTAGAAGTAAAATAAAACATTTTTGAAGTTTCATCATAGAAATGTTCAATAGCATACATAGTTAACTCTTTCGCTTTTTGTAGCCAAATCTCTTCTGAAGTTACTTGGTGTAATTTAATAAAAGCTTCAACTATAGCAGCATAATCTTCTAAATAGCCATTAATGCTACTTTTGCCTTTTTTATAATTATGATATAATCTACCATCTTCTAGTAATTGATTATTTAAAATAAAATGCGCATTTTTAAGGGCTGCATCTAAATATTTTTTTTCATTAAAAACTGAATACGCATCTAAATAACCTGTTATCATTAACCCGTTCCAAGAAGTTAAACTCTTGTCATCTAGCCTTGGTTTTTTACGCTTTTCTTGCTCTTCTCTTAATGTTTTTTTCCAGTTGATTTTATATTCTTTTAATTTAGAAATTGAAATGTTATTTTCTTTACAAAAACCAACATCATCAATAGTTTTTATAAGTACAAACTTATCTTCTTCCCAAAAACCAAAATCGTTGATGTTATAGTATTTAGAAAATAAGTCAAAATTACTTTTTAAGAGGGTTTTTAATGTTGTCTTTGTCCAAGAGTAATATGCACCTTCTTCTAATTTACCTTCATGATTATAGCTATCGGCGTCTAAGGAAGAGTAAAACATTCCTTCTGGTGAAGTAAGTTCCTTTTTAACAAAATCTAAAGTTTCATAAACTACTTCTTTGTAGGTTTTGTTTTTAGTTATTTGATACGCGTTTGCATACAAGCTTACTAATTGAGCATTGTCATACAACATCTTTTCAAAATGAGGAATGTGCCATTTTTTATCAACAGAATACCTAGAGAAACCTCCATTTATTTGATCGAAAATTCCGCCAAAAGCCATTTTATGTAATGTATTTTCGATGTGTTTCATCAATTTTTCATCATCATCTTGATATGCATAACGCATTAAAAATTGATAATTATTTGGCATCATAAATTTTGGAGGATTATTTGTGCCTCCAAAATTAGCATCAAAAGATATGCGCCATTTTTCTACTTCTTTTTCTATAAAAGTCTTTGTAAAAACAGGTTCAGCTGTATTTAAATGAACTAAATCTAAATCTTTAATTCCTACCTCTAATTTATCTGCAAAAGCATAAAAATCTTCAGGCCTGTTTTTAAAACCTTCAGCTGTTTGTTCTAAGATTTTTAACCATTGTTCTTTAGGGAAATAGGTTCCTCCAAAAATAGGTCTTCCGTCGGGTAAAGCAATTACATTTAAAGGCCAGCCACCACTTCCTGTCATTAATTGTACTGCTTTCATGTAGACTTTATCTACATCTGGTCTTTCTTCTCTATCAACTTTAATGTTAATAAAGTTTTTGTTCATAATTTTAGCCACAATAGAATCTTCAAAACTTTCCTCTTCCATCACATGGCACCAGTGGCAAGCGGCATAACCAACACTAATTACAATTAATTTATTGGCTGTTTTTGCTGTTGCTAACGATTTTTCATTCCACGCTTTCCAGTTTACAGGATTATGAGCGTGTTGTAATAAATACGGACTTGTTTCATGTACTAAATCGTTTGTAAATTGATGTTTATCTTTTTTAATGTTTTCTGTACAACTGATAAAAATTATCAAAAAAAACAAATAGATTAGGGTTTCATATTTTGGCATTATTAGCTTTTAAAATTGTTAATTCTTTGTTCTTATTTGGAATGATAAAATGTAAAAGACCATCAATTATAATCTTTTTAACTGCTTTTACTTTTTTTATAGAAACTTTTATCGGTAGTAGATTGAAACTCTCTTACACTGTTACTTAACAAAATAAAGCTTTTAGAAGCATCATATTTAATGGTTTCTATTTCTGCATCATACACATTTCCAACCCCAAATATATCTAAAAAACCATCATTATTCACATCAGCAACTTTAATACTTAATGTTGGCGAAAATTGGGCTTTAATTGGTAATTCCTACAAAAAAATCATTTAAACCATCATTATTAATATCAATGATAGATACACCGGTTGTCCAGCCAACTTCATCAGAAATATTTGCTTTTAACGTAATGTATGTAAACTCGAAATCGCCATT
This sequence comes from Polaribacter sp. ALD11, assembly GCF_002831685.1. Taxonomy (NCBI): domain Bacteria; kingdom Pseudomonadati; phylum Bacteroidota; class Flavobacteriia; order Flavobacteriales; family Flavobacteriaceae; genus Polaribacter; species Polaribacter sp. ALD11. Next base: position 2,786,296 of record NZ_CP025119.1, read on the forward strand.
ATTTAAGTATAACTTATTCTATTCTTGGTTAGAAGTAAAGTAAATGCCTTCTAAATCATCATTATTAATATTGCCTACAGAAACGCCACCGCCATTATAAATTATGCGTAATTTAGAAAGTTGAAGTAAAGGGTTTCTTTAAGGGTGTTTTTAAATAAATATTTGTGTCTTCTGATGCTAAAAGTGTAAACTGCTTCGCCGGGTTCTTCTCAGGAGTACAAGAGAAACCAAAAATCAAAATTAGGAACAGAGAAATAGTGTTATTTGGTTTCATTTATGGATGCTTTTTTAATGATAAGGAGCGTTAAAAGAGAATTCTTAGTTTTACTTTAATAGTTCTTTTTACAATAATGAATCAAGTTTATTCACTAAAAGGAGTTCATAAAGAAGAGGGTTCAAACGAATCTCTCATTTTTTTGAAGGTTTATAAAAAATTAGTAAAAATTAAGTGTGAAGACATTTTGTATGTTGAAAGCTTAAAAGATTACATCAAAGTATTTACAAATAAAGAGCATTATCTTGTGCATAAATATCTAACGAGTATAAGAGAAGAGCTTCCTGAAAATAATTTCATCAGAATTCATAGGTCATATACCATTGCAATAGATAGAGTAAAAAAGTATAGAAGGTGATTTGGTAGAAAATATGTTAGTCACGCAAAACGTGTTATTCTAAATATTGATTAATTTTTATTCCTTAAATGAATCTGTATAGGTGTAATTCTATGTCATTGGTAGATAATATTTATCCAAGACTTCATCTTTTTTTTATTCATTTTTAGATAATTTAAAGGGCGTTGAGTATTTGCTTTTAACAGCAGTTGGTTTATTGTTTTTAGGCTATGTTTTTGATGTCTGGTTTCCTATAAATAAAGCGATTTGGAGTAGTAGTTTTGTTTTGGTTACAAGTGGTTGGGCAACATTAATTCTAGCTATAATTTATTATTTAAGAGATATAAAGCAATTTAAATTCGGAAATATATTTAAGTATGTTGGTATGAATGCAATTACAATTTATTTCTCATCAAGTTTTATTTATAAAAGCATGTGCCTAATTAAGGTAGGGTAGCATGGTAATATTTATATGAAAGTGTTTTTTGAGCAATCTTTCTTCTCAAACAACTTGTCGTCATTATTATACGGTTTAACTGTTGTCTTATTTTATTTAGGATTGGGGTATTTAATGTTTAAAATTAAAATTTTTAAAAAGGTTTAAGTTATTTTATTAAATCTAAAATAAATTTTTTAGGGAGATTTCTTCAAGGTTAAGGAGGTTTTTAGTATTATAGAACTTCGTTAAAGTACAATTTCATCCCTCTTTTTCAGTATTTTATAAATCGACTTGTAAAATATTGGTAGCTAGCTATCAGAAATATGCTTACATTTGCCAACGAATTAAAAAATGTTTTTCGCAAACAATGGTAATTAGAGAAGTGAAAGTTATTCGAACAGTAATCTCATTTATCTTCTAAATAACTAATAATTGGTTCGAGGGCATATTTAGTAACTTTTTTTTAGACAAGTATATACTTGTAATTATTAAAAATTTCAAATTTTAATCTGGGGGGATATAAAATGAAGAAAATAAAACTTACAGTACTTATTATAGTACTTCTTACTACGCAATTGGTTTGTGGTCAAATTGTACCACCACCTTCACCAGGTCCACCACCACCACCAGGTCTTCCTGTTGATGGGGGATTAGTTTTTTTATTGATATCTGGTTTAATCTATGGTGTTAAAAAACTAAAGAAGTAGCGTTTTACTTCTTTGTTAATCTGCTAACGTATTTTCCAATTACATCAAATTCTAAATTAACTTTATCATTTACAGATAAGTTTTTAAAAGAAGTGTTGCTATATGTGTATGGTATAATGGCAACGCTAAAAGAATTGTCTTCAGAATTTATTACAGTTAAACTTACACCGTTTATTGTAATAGAACCTTTCTCTATAGTTATATTGTTTTTTTCTGAATTGTATTTAAAAGTAAAGACTGTACTTCCATTTTGATTTTCAATACTTGTGCAAACACCGGTTTCATCTACATGACCTTGTACAATATGGCCATCTAATCGATCACCAAGTTTCATTCCGCGTTCTAAATTAACTTTTTCAGAAACTTTTAAACTACCAATATTAGTTTTGTTTAAGGTTTCTTTTATTGCTGTTACAGTATATTCATCACTTTTAATACCAACTACTGTTAAACATACGCCATTATGTGCAACACTTTGGTCTATTTTTAACTCATTAGTAATACTGCTTTTAATTGTCAAGTGAAGATTCTCCTGCTCTTTAACCAAGTTTGTAATTGTACCAAGTGTCTCAATAATTCCCGTAAACATTTCCCTAAATTTTAGTTACTTTTGTAGAATATCAAAATTAAGACTATTACAAGAGTTATGGGGGAAAAAACTGATAAAATAATTGTTGGAATTTCAATAGGAGATTTAAACGGAATAGGAATAGAGGTTATTTTAAAAACATTCGAAGATAAAAGAATGTTAGATTTTTGTACGCCAGTCTTATTTGGGAGTACAAAAGTGATTTCTTACCATAAAAAAGCTTTGAATATAGAACTTCCTGTTCACGGAATTACTTCTATAAACCAAGTTAATCATTCAAAAATAAATATTTTAAATATCTGGAAAGAAGAGGTTGCTATACAATTAGGGGAAGCAACGAAGATTTCTGGAGGATATGCTGCAAAATCATTAGAAGAAGCAGTAAAACATTTAAAAGAAAAGACAATAGACGTTTTATTAACTGCGCCAATTAATAAAGAAACAATTCAGTCAGAAAATTTTAATTTCCCAGGACATACAGAATACTTAGAAGCTAATTTAGAGGGAAAAAGTTTAATGATTTTAATGACAGATCAATTAAGAATTGGTTTAATTACAGGTCATATTCCTATTTCTGAAGTTGCTGAAGCAATTACTCCAGAAATTATAAAAGAGAAGGTTGAAACAATGTACACTTCTTTAAAAACAGATTTCGGAATTTCAAAACCTAAAATAGCCGTTTTAGGATTGAACCCTCATTGTGGTGATAAAGGTGTAATTGGCAAAGAAGATGATGAAATAATAAAACCAACTATTGCTGAAATTGCAGCATCAGGAAAATTAGTTTTTGGTCCTTATGCAGCCGATGGTTTCTTTGGCTCTGAGACCTATAGACAGTTTGACGGTGTTTTGGCAACGTATCATGACCAAGGTTTAGCACCTTTTAAAGCATTGTCTTTTGGCAACGGAGTTAATTTTACGGCAGGGTTAAGTGAAATTAGAACTTCGCCAGATCATGGAACCGGTTTTGATATTGCAGGAAAAAATAAAGCAAACCCTTCTTCTTTTAAGGAAGCTTTATTTACCGCAATTCAAATTTATAAAACAAGAAATGAATACAAAGAGCTTACTAAAAACCCACTTTTAGTGAAGCATTAAAAATAAAATTCTTTTTTTGAAAGAAAAGAGTGTATAGAAACATTTTTTTATATCTTTGCACGCTCAATTTGATGTTTGATAATGAAAGACTTGAAACAATTCAACATACCGTTTGTAGGATTAAAGGAAGGGAAGCATTTGTTTGAGTATAGTATTGACAATACGTTCTTTGAGATATACAACTATAGCGAGTTTGAAAAATCTTCAATAAATGTTACTTTAGAATTTGTAAAAAAAAGCACTTTGTTTGAGCTTGTTTTTACCGCTTCAGGAACTGTAAATGTTCCTTGTGATGTTACAAATGAATATTTTGACCTTGAAATTACATCAACTTTACCGTTAATTGTAAAGTTTGGGCCAGAATATAATGATGATAATGAAGAGATTTTAATCTTGCCGCATGAAGTATATCAATTTAGTGTAGCACAATTTATTTATGAAATGATTGTGTTAGGAATTCCTAACAGAAGAATACATCCAAAAGTATTAGACGGTACTATGGAGTCTGAAGCACTAGATAAATTAGAAGAATTAGAAGTAAAAGAAGTAAAAACTGTTCAAACAACAGACCCTAGATGGGATAAATTAAAGAATTTAATAACAGAAAAAAAGACATAAAATGGCACATCCTAAAAGGAAAATATCCAAAACTAGAAGAGATAAAAGGAGAACGCATTATAAAGCATCTGACCAACAGATTGCTACAGATCCTACAACAGGAGAGGCGCACTTGTATCATAGAGCTCACTGGCATGAAGGTAAACTTTATTACAGAGGTCAAATAGTATTAGAATCTGCAACAGTAGAGGCTTAGAAAGAATTTATTTTGTATGAAAAACCCTCAATTTCGAGGGTTTTTTTGCGTTTTTATATCAAATTTCATCGTTTTTGATAACTTTTACCTTAAAAAGTAAAATAAATTTCATTACTTTGAAATTCCTTAACATTGGGATAACAAACTAATATTATGACAAAAATCACTGCAGCAATATCAGCAGTAGGGAAATATGTTCCTGAATACGTTCTAACAAATAAAGAGTTAGAAGCCTATGTAGAAACGAATGATGAGTGGATAACTTCTAGAACAGGTATCAAAGAAAGAAGAATTTTAAAAGGAGAAGGCTTAGGTACTTCTTATATGGCAATTAAAGCTTCTGAAGACTTAATTAGTAAGTCTAACATAGATCCAAAAGAAATAGATTTAGTAATCGTTGCAACTGCAACGCCAGATTTACCAGTTGCCTGTACAGCTGCTTATGTCGCTACAGAAATTGGTGCAACAAATGCATTTGGTTATGATTTACAAGCTGCATGTTCTAGCTTTCTATACGGTATGTCTACAGCCTCTAGTTATATAGAATCTGGTAGATATAAAAAAGTGCTTTTAATTGGGGCAGATAAAATGTCTTCGATTATAGACTATTCAGATAGAGCAACTTGTATTATTTTTGGTGATGGAGCAGGAGCTGCTTTATTCGAACCAAATTATGAAGGTTTAGGTTTGCAAGACGAATATTTAAGAAGTGATGGTATTGGAAGAGATTTCTTAAGAATAGAGGCTGGTGGATCTCAAATGCCAACTACACAAAAAACAGTCGAAGAAAAAAGGCATTTTGTGTATCAAGAAGGTAAAACTGTTTTTAAATATGCTGTTTCTAATATGGCAGAAGTTGCAGAAAAAATGTTAACTAGAAATAACTTAACAGAACCAGATATTCAATGGTTGGTTGCACATCAAGCTAATAAAAGGATTATAGAAGCAACTGCAAAAAGAGTAGGGGTTTCAGCAGAAAAAGTAATGATGAATATTCATAGATATGGTAATACAACATCTGCAACTTTGCCTTTGTTATTAGCAGACTATGAAAGTCAATTGAAAAAAGGAGATAATTTAATTTTTGCTGCATTTGGTGGTGGTTTCACTTGGGGAGCTGCATACTTAAAATGGGCTTACAATTCATAAATATAACAACTAAACAATAAGAAAAATGGATATTAAAGAAATTCAAAATCTTATAAAATTTGTAGCTAAATCTGGCGCTAGCGAGGTAAAGTTAGAAATGGAAGATGTGAAAATCACAATAAAAACAGGTTCAGAAAAAACAGAAACAACTATTGTTCAAGCTGCACCAATGCAAGGTATGCCACATATGGCTGCACCAATGGCGGCGGCTCCAGTAGCAGAGCAACCAGCAACAGTTGGGAGTACGGAAAGTGAAGATGCTAAATTCATCACTATTAAGTCTCCAATAATTGGTACTTTTTATAGAAAGCCATCTCCTGACAAACCAAATTTTGCAGAAGTAGGTACAGAAGTTAGTATTGGTGATACCGTATGTGTTATCGAAGCTATGAAATTATTTAACGAAATAGAATCTGAAATCTCAGGTAAAATTGTTAAAGTTTTAGTAGATGATTCTTCTCCAGTAGAATTTGATCAACCATTATTTTTGGTAGACCCATCATAGTTAAATTATAAGTTAGAAACTAGATATTAGAAGTTTATCTTCTTAAAGAATCTAAAGAAAACTAAAAATTTAATGTCTAAAAACCAAACAAGATGTTTAAAAAAATATTAATTGCCAATAGAGGTGAAATAGCGCTACGTGTTATTAGAACCTGTAGAGAAATGGGTATTAAAACTGTAGCTGTATATTCTACAGCAGATGCAGAAAGTTTACACGTTAGATTTGCAGATGAAGCCGTTTGTATTGGTCCTCCTCAAAGTTCTGAGTCTTACTTAAAGATGTCTAACATTATTGCCGCTGCAGAAATAACAAATGCAGATGCAATTCACCCAGGTTATGGCTTTTTATCTGAAAATGCTAAATTTTCTAATTTATGTGAAGAACATAATATTAAATTTATTGGAGCAACAGGTAGAATGATAGACCAAATGGGAGATAAAGCAAATGCTAAATCGACTATGATAGAAGCTGGTGTACCTTGTGTACCAGGTTCTGAAGGTGTTATTGCAAATTTTGAAGAATGTAAAAAAGTAGCTATAGAAACTGGTTACCCTGTAATGCTAAAAGCTTCTGCTGGTGGTGGTGGTAAAGGAATGCGTGCAGTTTGGAAAGCAGAAGATTTAAAAGATGCTTGGGATTCTGCGAGACAAGAATCTAAAGCCGCTTTTGGTAATGATGATATGTATATGGAAAAGCTTATCGAAGAGCCAAGACATATAGAAATTCAGATTGTAGGAGATTCTTTTGGTAAAGCATGTCATTTATCTGAAAGAGATTGTTCTGTACAAAGACGTCATCAAAAATTAACAGAAGAAACGCCTTCTCCTTTCATGACAGATGAATTGAGAGAGAAAATGGGAGATGCTGCTGTTAAAGCTGCGGAATATATAAAATATGAAGGTGCAGGAACTGTAGAGTTTTTGGTAGATAAGCATAGAAATTTCTTCTTTATGGAGATGAATACACGTATTCAAGTAGAGCACCCAATTACGGAAGAGGTTGTAAATTACGACTTAATAAGAGAACAAATTTTAGTTGCTGCAGGTGTACCAATTTCTGGTAAAAACTATTATCCGAAAATGCATTCAATAGAATGTAGAATAAACGCAGAAGATCCTTATAATAATTTTAGACCAGCTCCAGGGAAAATTACAACGTTTCACGCTCCAGGAGGTCACGGAATTAGAATTGATACACACGTGTATGCAGGCTATATGATTCCGCCGAATTACGATTCTATGATTGCTAAATTAATTACTACTGCTCAAACAAGAGAAGAAGCAATTAATAAAATGAAACGTGCTTTAGATGAGTTTGTAATTGAAGGTGTTAAAACAACGATTCCTTTCCATAGACAATTAATGGATCATCCAGATTATGTTGCAGGAAACTATACTACTAAGTTTATGGAAGATTTTGTAATGAAATAAAACCGTACAATTTAGTACTAATAATAAAGTAAAAATAGAGAATACAGTTTGTGTTCTCTATTTTTTTTACCTTTATGCTAAATATGTTTTGGTATGAAAATAGATGGAATAGATAAAACAATTATTAAGAGATTGGTAAAAGATGCAAGAACTCCAATTTTAAGTATTGCTAGAGAGGTTGGTGTTTCTGGTGCAGCCATTCATCAAAGGCTAAAGAAATTAGAGAAATCTAAATTAATAGAAGGGTATAGTATGATTCTTAATCCTGAAGCTTTAGGATATACAACAACTGCTTTTGTAGGTGTTTATTTAGATTCATCAAGCCAACTATCTTCAACAATAAAAAGATTAAAAGAAATACCAGAAGTTATAGAAAGTCACTACACAACAGGTAATTATGCAGTTTTTATAAAAGTTTTATGTAAAAATAACAAAAGCTTAAAAGATATCTTAAATGACAAAATTCAGCCAATAAAAAATGTTTTAAGAACAGAGACTTTTATTTCTTTAGAGCAACAGGTAAAAAGACAAATAAATATTTAAAATTTTGGAAATACCAAACTTAGATTATTTAAAAGAAATTTCAGGAGGAGATCTCGATTTTGAAAATGCAATGCTTTCACTTCTGAAATTAGAGTTTCCAGCAGAATATACTGTTTTAAAAATGAATTTTGACAATAATAATTTTGATGAAATAGCATTAGATATTCATAAAATAAAACACAAAATAGGAATGCTAGGTATGGAGGCCAGTGTCGATTTAGCTTCTAAATGCGAGAAGAACATAAAAAATGGTAATACCGAAGAATATAGAGATCTGGTATTAATTTTAGAGAGAATTAATGTATATTTAAAAAATAAATAGTCCCCCAACTACACCATGAATTGTATAATTATAGATGATGATGCATCTGCTAGGTTAATTATTAGGCAGTTATGTAAAAACACAAAACTAATTGTAAAAGAAGAATTTTCTTCTGCTATAGAGGCAATAAAATACTTAAATTCTAATAATATAGATGTTGCATTCGTAGATATCCACATGCCAACTTTTTCTGGTTTCGATTTTATTAAAACCTTAAAAGCACCACTTAAAGTTATTTTAACAACTTCAGATAAAAATTTTGCTTTAGAAGCTTTTGAGTTTGATTGTGTTGTAGATTATTTATTAAAACCAATAGGTATAGATCGTTTTCAAAAATCTATAGAGAAACTTTCCAATCTATCTTTAGTTAATCTAACAGCAGAAGAAAACAATCGTGAAACTGAAAACACAGATTTTATTTTTGTTAATGTTGATAAGCGATTAGTTAAAATTAACATTCCAGAAATTTTATTAATAGAAGCAAAAGGTGATTATATAAGTATTAGAACAGATCAAAAAAGTTATTTAGTACATTCTACTTTGAAAAAGATTGACAAAAAACTTCCTTCTGACTTATTTTTAAGAATCCACAGATCATATATTATAAATACTTCAGAAATTATAGACATAGAGGATAATAGTGTTTTAATTAAAAAGCATGTTATTCCTATTAGTAGATCACATAAATCAGAATTAATAAAGAGATTAAATCTTTTATAAAATTTTTTATCTAAGACTTCTTGCCATTCAGCTACAATAAGTATTCACTCATCGAAATTCAATAATAAAAAAGATAGAAAAAAAGTATCTTTGAAGTGTATTTAGAGGTAAGTACAATTTCATAATAAAAGGTTGAGTTAAATATCATAATGAAATACAATCGTAGGTTGGGGGATTTACTGATTGTTTAAAAAAAGCCAAAGATTAGTCTTTGGCTTTTTTTTGTGCTATTTTTTTTAAAAAATATTATTAAGTTTTAAGTAAGGTTTTAGTGTTTCCTTAATTATAGTTTTAAAGCAGATATAACTATTTCTTTTAGATTCTTAAATGTTTATAAAGAATTCTAATCTTACGCTTTTTAAATTTTATAAGAAATAATATCCATTTTTTCAATGAAAATAAATTCACAGATTTTTAAAGTTAATAGGAAAAATAAAGAGAATTTGGCGGAGGGAGAGGTTTAAAAGCAAAAAAACCGTTGAAAATCATAAGATTAACAACGGTTATTGTACTGAAGGCGGGACTTGAACCCGCACGGCCATTACTGACCACTGGATTTTAAGTCCAGCGTGTCTACCAATTCCACCACTTCAGCATTGGTATGCTATGTCATAATAGAGCGAAAGACGGGATTTGAACCCGCGACCCCCACCTTGGCAAGGTGATGCTCTACCCCTGAGCTACTTTCGCAGTCAATGTTTATGAACTTTGCTCCTCTTCAAGGACTCGAACCTTGGACCCTCTGATTAACAGTCAGATGCTCTAACCAACTGAGCTAAAGAGGAGTTTGCAACACTATTTGTGTTTAGCGACTGCAAATATACATCTATTTTAGACTTCTGCAAGTTTTTTTTAAAAAAAAAATAATATTTTTTTTCATTTTAATAATTTGGGAATAAATTCTTCTTTAAATTTCAAAATATTGTATTTTTGCTATAAGAATATGCTTACAATAAAAAGCACAAACTAAAATATGGACAAATTTTCGTTCTTAAACGCGGCACATACAGGCTTTATAGCCGATTTATACGATCAATACTTAATCAATCCTGATGGAGTGGAACCTAGTTGGAGAAGCTTTTTTCAAGGATATGACTTGGCTAATGAAGATTATTCTTTTTCTGACAAAGAGGTTTCTACTGAAATTCCGCAGGAAGTAAAAAAAGAATTTTTGGTTGTAGACTTAATAAATGGTTACAGAACTCGTGGTCATCTATTCACAGCAACAAATCCTGTAAGAGATAGGAGACAGTATCAACCAACTTTAGATTTAGACAATTTCGGTTTAACCGAAAACGATTTAGATAAAGAGTTTTCGGCGGGTGATGTCTTAGGTCTTGGAAGGGTTAAGCTTTCTATGATAATTAATCACCTGAAAAGCATTTATTGTGATTCTATTGGAGTAGAATATATGTACATGCGTAATCCAGAAAAATTAAAGTGGTGGCAAAATCGTTTGAATGAAAACGATAATCATCCTAATTACTCTGTAGATTCAAAAAAATATATACTTTCTAAATTAAATCATGCAGTAACTTTTGAAAGTTTCTTACAAACAAAATATGTTGGTCAGAAGCGTTTTTCTTTAGAAGGTGGTGAAGCTTTAATTCCTGGTATTAGTGTTGCTTTAAGAGAAGCAGCAGAAAATTACGGGGTAAAAGAATGTGTTTTAGGAATGGCTCATAGAGGTCGTTTAAATACATTAGTAAATATTTTCAAGAAGCCAGTAAGAGATTTATTTAGTGAATTCGAAGGGAAAGATTTCGAAGATGATGATATAGATGGTGATGTAAAATACCATCTAGGTCTAACATTAAGTAAAACTTACAGAGATGGTAATGAAATTAAAATGAACTTGGTTCCTAATCCGTCTCACTTAGAGACGGTTGCAGCAGTTGCAGAAGGAATTACAAGAGCTAAGATAGATAGAAAATACAACGGAGATTCAAGTAAAATTTTACCAATTATAATTCATGGAGATGCAGCAATTGCTGGTCAAGGTATTGCTTATGAAATCGTTCAAATGGCAAAACTAAATGGTTATAAAACTGGTGGAACCATTCATATTGTAGTAAATAACCAAGTTGGTTTTACAACGAATTATTTAGATGCTCGTTCGAGTACCTATTGTACAGATGTTGGTAAAGTTACTTTATCGCCTGTTTTACATGTAAATGCAGATGATACAGAAGCAGTTTGTCATGCAATGCAAATGGCGTTAGCATTTAGAATGAAGTTTAAATCTGATATTTTTATAGATCTTTTAGGATATAGAAAATATGGGCATAACGAAGGTGATGAGCCTCGTTTTACACAGCCAAAATTATACAAAGCAATATCTAAACATAAAAATGTAAAAGATATTTATGCTGAAAAGTTACTGAAGGAAGGAAGTATAGATAAAAATCATCTAGCTGAAATTACTTCAGAATTTAAGGAAATGTTAGAAAGAGAGTTCGCCTTATCTAAAGAAGATAAAACTTCTAAAGTAAGAGAATTCATGCAATCTACATGGGAAGGTTTTGAAAGAGAAGACCTACAGGCAATGCTAGAACCTGTAGATACAAGTTACAAGGCAGATCAATTAAAACATATTGCAAAAGTAGTTTCTACAGTTCCTGAAGGTGTTCAGTTTTTAAGAAAAGCAGAACGTATTTTAGAAGGTAGAGCTAAAATGACATTCGAAACCAATAAATTAGATTGGGGAATGGCAGAGAATTTAGCATACGGTTCTTTAATGGAAGAAGGATTTAACGTTCGTATTTCTGGGCAAGACGTAGAAAGAGGAACTTTTTCTCATAGACATGCCGTTTTACGTGATGAGGTTACTGAGGAAAGAATCAATTTATTAAACACAAATCCTGATAATAAAGGAAAGATGTTTATTTATAACTCTTTATTATCTGAATATGGTGTTTTAGGTTTTGATTATGGGTACGCCATGGCAAATCCGAATACATTAACTATTTGGGAAGCACAATTTGGAGATTTCTCAAACGGAGCTCAGATAATGTTCGATCAATACATTTCTGCTGCCGAAGACAAATGGAAGTTACAAAACGGAATTGTGATTTTGTTACCTCATGGATATGAAGGACAAGGTTCTGAGCATTCATCTGCAAGAATAGAGCGTTATTTACAATTGTGTGCAATAGATAATATGACGGTTGCAAACTGTACAACGCCTGCAAATTTCTATCATTTATTGCGTAGACAAATGAAGCGCGATTATAGAAAACCATTAATTGTATTTACACCAAAAAGTTTATTACGTCATTCTAAAGTAGTAAGTACAGTAGAAGAATTAGCTACAGGCGAATTTCAAGAAGTTATAGATGATACTCTAAACCCAGACAATGTAAAGAAACTAGTCTTCTGTATGGGTAAATTTTATTATGATTTATTAGAGGAAAGAGAGATTTTAGAAAGAGAAGATGTTGCTTTGGTTAGAATAGAGCAATTATTTCCTTTGCATTTAGAAAAATTACAGAAAGTAATTGATAGATACCCGAATGTAGAAAATTATATATGGGCACAGGAAGAACCTAGGAATATGGGGCCTTGGAGCTTTATGTTAGAACGTTTCGATTTAGTAAAATTAAATGTACGTTCTCGTAAATATTACGCAGTACCAGCAGCGGGTTCTAGCACACGATTCAAAAAACGTCATAAGGCCGTTATTGATAGTGTTTTTAATGATAATGAGTAAGCGCGTTAAGGATTGAAACGGCATCCTTTTTATTGTCTATATAAATAGGCGTCATTGCGAGGAACGAAGCAATCTGTTATAATTAAGAGATTGCCAAAGTTTACCAAAAAGTAAACTCCGCAATAACAAAAAATTAAAAGATATAGTGAAAAGCCTGTTTAAACGCCCAAAAAATAAAAATTTTAATTAAATTTAGATACTGAAATAAGTTCAGTGTAAGTAAAATAAGAAACCATGAGTGTTTTAGAAATGAAAGTTCCTTCTCCGGGAGAATCGATTACAGAAGTAGAAATTGCAACTTGGTTAGTTGAAGATGGTGATTATGTTGAGAAAGATCAACCAATTGCAGAAGTAGACTCCGACAAAGCAACTTTAGAATTGCCTGCAGAAGAAAGTGGAATTATCACTTTAAAAGCAGAAGAAGGTGATGCTGTAGAAGTTGGAGCAGTTGTATGTTTAATAGATACAAGTGCAGCAAGACCAGAAGGTGATGCGCCGGTAAAAGCAGCAGCACCAAAAGAGGAAAAGAAAGTTGAAGTAAAAGAAGCACCTAAAGCGGCAACATATGCTACAGGAACTGCTTCGCCAGCGGCTAAAAAAGTTTTAGCAGAAAAAGGAATGGACTCTTCTTCTATTAAAGGAACAGGAAAAGATGGTAGAATTACCAAGGATGACGCTGTAAAAGCAGTGCCTTCAATGGGAACTCAGCCAGCAAATGGAACGAGAGGAACAGAGCGTAAGAAAATGTCTATGTTGCGCAGAAAAGTTGCGGAACGTTTGGTTGCTGTAAAAAATGAAACGGCTATGTTAACTACTTTTAACGAAGTAAATATGCAGCCAATTTTTGATTTACGTAAACAATTTAAAGAAGATTTTAAAGCGAAACACGGTGTTGGTTTAGGGTTTATGTCTTTCTTTACATTAGCGGTTGTAAGAGCTTTAAGAATGTATCCAGATGTGAATTCTATGATTGATGGAGATTTTCAGATAAAACAAGATTTTCAGGATATCTCTATTGCAGTATCTGGGCCAAAAGGATTAATGGTTCCTGTAATTAGAAATGCAGAAAACTTATCTTTTAGAGGTGTAGAGTCTGAAGTGAAGCGTTTAGCAATTAGAGCTAGAGATGGGCAAATTACAGTGGATGAAATGACGGGTGGAACTTTTACAATTACCAATGGTGGTGTGTTTGGTTCTATGTTGTCTACACCAATTATAAACCCTCCTCAAAGTGGAATTTTAGGAATGCACAATATTGTAAACAGACCAATGGCAGTTGATGGGCAGGTAGTAATTCAGCCAATTATGTATGTTGCGTTGTCTTATGATCACAGAATTGTAGATGGTAGAGAATCTGTTGGTTTTTTAGTTGCTGTTAAAGAAGCTTTAGAAAACCCTACAGAATTGTTGATGGATAACAATCCTACAAAAGCATTAGAAATGTAAACCAGAATTTGGCTTTATAAATATTTAAATCCCGAGCTTTTGCTTGGGATTTTTTGTTTAAAGATTAGATTTGCTTCTAGGGTTAAAAAAATATAACTTAGCTACATTCATATTAAAATTATCATCTAGAAAATGAACCCTAAATTCAAAAATATATATCAAGTTATCTCTAGTTATATTGAAATTAGTGATGAAGAATGGGCTTATTATTCTTCGATGTTACAGGTAAAAGTAATTAGAAAAAAGAGCATTGTTCTTAGTGAAGGAAATATTTGTAAAGAGATTTTTTTTATAAATAAAGGATTGTTACGAATTTTTTTTGTGGATAATAACGGAGAGGAAAAAACCTTTCATTTCGCTTTAGAAAATACATTTGCTACAGATTATAAGAGTTTTCTAAAGGAATTACCGTCAAACTATTTAATTCAGGCAATGGAAGATACCGAAGTTGCAATAATGTCACTTGAGATGGTGCAGCTTGGTTATAATAAATTGAAGCATGGCGAAAAACTTGGAAGACTCTTAGCGGAAGATTATTTTTTTATGTTTAATGACAAAATTCAGGCGATATATACGCAAACTCCACTAGAACGATATAATAATTTAACGACTAGCTTTCCTGAGATATTTCAACGAGTACCACAGCATTTAATTGCTTCTTACCTAAATATTAGCTCCGTACATTTAAGTCGTTTAAAAAATTCAGATTAAAACAACTTATCTAAAGTGATAACATTTGTTATCGCTAAAATTTTATCAATTAGCTATTTTTACAACTGAATTAATGGTGATTAAATTTTTCTGATATGAAACTAATGAAAGGTAAAACAGTTCTAATAACAGGTGGAGCGTCTGGTATTGGTAAAATTATGGTTCGTTTATTTTTAGAACGTGAAGCCAAAGTTATTATTTGGGATATTAATGGATCAAAAATTGATGAAACCATTTTAGAATTAGCTGGCAAAGGTGATGTTCTAGGGTTTACTATTGATGTTTCTGATATTGATCAAATAAAAGAAACAGCTTTAAAAGTAAAACAAGAAATAGGGGGCGTGGATGTGCTTATAAATAATGCGGGTATTGTTGCAGGAAAATACTTCCATGAACATACCACATTAGACATTCTCAAAACAATGGAAATTAATGCGAATGCGCCCATGTTTATTACCAAAGAATTTTTGAGTGGTATGCTAGACAAAAATTCTGGACAGATCTGTAATATTGCTTCTTCTGGTGGTTTAATTTCTAACCCTAAAATGTCGGTGTATGCGGCAAGTAAATGGTCTTTAATTGGTTGGTCAGATAGTTTACGCATCGAGATGAAACAGTTAAAAAAGAACATCAGCGTAACTACCATAATGCCATACTATATCAATACCAGAATGTTTGATGGGGTAAAATCTAAAATACCAATTCTAGAACCAGAATCTGCCGCACTTACTATTGTAAAAGCAATAGAACGAAAGAAGAGGATGGTAACAATTCCAGGTTATTTGTACAGATTTACAAGATTAGGACAAGGTTTTATGTCCATTGATGTTTTTGATTGGTTTGCAGGAAAAGTATTAGGAATTTATAAAACGATGGAACATTTCACAGGTCGTAAAAAATAAGTATTATGATAGCTACAGCAGAAGAGTTAATTATTAAATATATTGCAGGTCATCGTACATTTTTTTCGACACAAAAGACGAAAGATATCGACTTTCGATTAACGCAGCTTCGTACGTTGAAAAAAGCAATTCTTCAACATCAAGAAAAAATAGAAAATGCTTTATGGGAAGATTTACACAAATCTGCGGAAGAAGCATACTTAACTGAAATTAGTATTGTTACTGGTGAAATAGACAATCATATCAAGCATTTAAAGAGATGGGCATCACCCAAAAAAGTGTCAACACCTATTCATTTATTTCCCTCCTCTAGTAAAGTATTGTATGAACCTCTAGGTACTGCATTAATAGTTGCTCCTTGGAATTACCCGTTTCAATTACTAATAAATTCTCTTGTTGGAGCTATTTCTGCAGGATGTTGTAGTGTGCTAAAACCATCACCAGATACGCCAACCGTTGCTAAGGTAATGGAGAATATGATTTCAGAAAATTTTGAATCAGATTATATTAGTGTGGTTCAAGGAGGAAGAGAAACCAATACAATATTATTTGCACAGAATTTTGATATCATTTTCTTTACAGGAAGCCCTAAAGTTGGTAAAGTAGTAATGAAAGCAGCAGCCGAAAATCTAACACCTGTCGTTTTAGAATTGGGTGGGAAAAGTCCGTGTATTGTTGATGCTGATGCAAATATAGAGATAGCTGCTAAACGAATTACTTGGGGTAAATTAATTAATGCAGGTCAAACTTGCATTGCCCCAGATTATCTTTTTGCTCATGAGTCTATTAAAGAAGAATTATTAGACAAAATTGCCAAGAATATAAAACTGATGTATGGTGATACTATAAA
The DNA here is from genome assembly GCF_002831685.1 of Polaribacter sp. ALD11. Lineage (NCBI taxonomy): Bacteria > Pseudomonadati > Bacteroidota > Flavobacteriia > Flavobacteriales > Flavobacteriaceae > Polaribacter > Polaribacter sp. ALD11. The sequence continues at coordinate 2,802,841 of NZ_CP025119.1, forward strand.
GGAAAGTCGTTTTTATCCTCGTATTGTAAATGAAAAAGCTGTAGAACGCTTGAGTGGTTTGTTAAGTGAAGGGAAAATACACACTGGTGGTGAGATTGATATAAAAGAAAAATTTGTTGCGCCAACTATCATAGATAATGTTCAGCCTAATTTTTTGGTAATGCAAGAAGAAATCTTCGGACCTATCTTACCGGTAATGAGTTTTAATCATATCGATGAAGCAATTAGTTACATTAATAAGAATGAAAAACCTTTGGCTTTTTATTATTTTGGAAAAAACAAAAAAGCAAAAGACGTTTTAGCAAAAACGACATCTGGTGGAGCCTGTGTGAATGACACATTAATGCATATAAGCAATCATAATTTGCCATTTGGAGGTGTAGGAAATAGCGGAATGGGAAATTATCACGGACAAGAAAGTTTTTTAGTTTTTAGTAATAAAAGAGCAGTAGTAACAACGCCAACATGGATGGATCTGCCATTAAAATACGTGCCTTTTAAGTATTTCAAATTAATTAAGAAAATTCTTTAAAACTTTTTAAAGCATAATATAACAGACCATTAAAGTAAAAGGGATGAACAAATTAATAGCATCAATTGATATAAATAATTTTTTTAAAACACTAGCAGTTGTTTTTTGTGCCTTTTTATTGTTTAGTTGTGCATCAAAAAAAATAAGTGATATTCCGTATACAAAAGATTCAAAAGCTTTAGTAGCATCTTTTCCTGAATTAAATGTTTATAAAACGAGAAAGTCTAAAGACAACCCTGTTGTTATTTTTATTCATGGTGGTTACTGGAATGAAGGAAGAAAAGGTATTTATGGATTTTTAGGTAGAAATTTTGCTAAAAAAGATGTGGTAACCGTAATTCCTAATTATACTTTAAGTCCTAATGGGAATTATGATACGATGGCAAAGGAAGTTGCAGCAGCTATAAAATGGACGCATGAAAATATTGAAAAGTACAACGGAAATCCCGATCAAATATTTTTAATGGGACATTCTGCAGGTGGGCATTTAATTGCTTTGGTAGGAACGAATCCTAAATATTTAGAAGATAGAGATGTCGTAAAAGGTATAATTCTGAATGATGCAGCAGGATTAGATATGTATTCTTATCTAAAGAAATATCCACCAACTAAAAATTATAATTATGATGTAACTTGGACAGACAAAAAAGAAAATTGGAAAGATGCTTCTCCTATTTATTTTGTATCAGAAAAAACACCACCAATTTTTATGATTACGGGAACTAAAACATTTCCATCAATTATTTCTCAAAATAAAGATTTTATAGAAAAGTTAAATAAGTTCCAACCAAGCGTTAAAATCAATTTCCAATCAAAGAAACACATTCCAATGATGAGTCAATTCTTTTGGCCATGGAATAAAAATTACAAAGAAATTATTGAATTTATAGACATTCATAAATAGAATTACCTGGAGTTTTAGATTTTTAGTTATCAAGATTCCGGGCTTTTGCTCGGGATTTTTTATGTAGTATAATTTAATTATTTATCTTGCGTCAAAAAGTAAAATGGCTAAAAATCCTGAATTAGAACTTGCCCTACAATTTATAGATAAAACAGATAGAAATCTTTTTATCACCGGAAAAGCAGGTACAGGAAAAACTACTTTTTTACATCAAATTAAAAAGGAATCTTTAAAAAGAATGGTTATTGTGGCGCCAACTGGTGTTGCAGCAATTAATGCAAAAGGAGTAACGATTCATTCATTTTTTCAAATGCCTTTTGGACCTATTTTACCTGATCAAATTGCAAATACAAATCAGCAACGTAAATTCTCGAAAACGAAAATTGATATTATAAAATCGTTAGATTTAGTAATTATTGATGAAATTTCTATGGTTCGTGCAGATTTGTTAGACGGAATAGACCAAGTAATGCGACGTTATAAAAATCGTGATAAAGTTTTTGGAGGCGCACAGATTTTAATGATTGGAGATTTACAACAATTAGCGCCAGTTGTAAGACCAAATGAATGGAGTTTACTACAACAACATTACAATACGGTGTACTTTTTTAGTTCGAAAGCCTACCAAGAAGCAAATGTGGTTTCTATAGAATTGAAACATATTTACCGTCAGAAAAATGAAGAATTTATTAAGATTCTAAATGAAATTAGAACAAATACGTTGTCTGATGAATCTGCTAAAATTTTAAATAAAAATTACGATCCCTCTTTTTCTCCAACAAAAGAAGAAGGCTATATAACTTTAACAACACATAATAATAGAGCGAATTTAATCAACAATTCTGAACTGAATAAACTGAAAGCTAAAAGCGCTTTCTTTAAAGCAGAAGTTTCTGGGAAGTTCAATGAAAATGCATTTCCTAATTCAGAAAGACTAGAATTAAAAGTTGGCGCGCAAGTAATGTTTATTAAAAACGATTCTTCGCCAGAAAAAAGATATTTTAACGGAAAAATAGGTGTTATTACCAATATCTCTAGCAATTCTGTAACAGTGCAATGTGGTAGTGAAATTGAAGAAATTGTTACAGAAAAAGAAAAGTGGGAGAATATTAATTATTCTATCAACGAAGAAACCAAAGAGATAAATGAAGACGTAACAGGCTCATTTTCTCAAATACCTTTGCGTTTGGCTTGGGCAATTACCATTCATAAAAGTCAGGGTTTAACATTCGAAAAAGCAATTATAGACGCAGAAGCGTCTTTTGCACACGGGCAAACGTATGTTGCCTTAAGTAGATGTACTTCTTTAGAAGGGTTGGTTTTAAAAACACCAATTACAAGTAGCGCTATTATAAATGATAGAACTGTAAGTGTTTTTAATGAAAGTGTTGAAGAAAATCACCCAGACGAACGTATTTTAAATCAATCTGAAAAAAACTTTCAATTGAATTTGATTTCAGAATTATTCGATTATCAACCCTTTTTATATCCAATATCTCGCTTGATAGATATTTATTACAAAAATAGAACAAGTATAAAAGGAGATGTTATAGATCATTTACAAACCATTAAAGATGATGGAGTAGTGGCTTTAATGAAAGTTTCTAACGGATTTAAAAATCAATTAAATGCGATTTCAGAGGATGCTATTCTTCCCGAAAATAGTTCTTCAATTCAAGAAAGATTTACAAAAGCACTAGATTATTTTGTAGTGCAAACAAAAGGGAATATTCTAAAACCTTTAAATTCGGTTACATTTTCTTCGGATAATCAAGCTGTAAAAAAGGACTTTTCTAAACAATTCGATTCGTTACAAGAAAAGTTATTAGAAAAACTTTTTGTGCTTCAGAAAATGTCAGATGGTTTTAAAGTACAAGAATACTTAAAAGTAAGAGCAAAAGCCGTTTTACAAAAATCTGAACCTACAAAAAAAAAGAAAGTAATTTCTAAACGAGACCCAATTTTAGCCTTAAAATTAAGAGAATTAAGAGACGGAATTAGGGTAGCAGAAAGTATACCTGCTTTTCAAATATTTACACAAGAAACGCTGTATGCAATGTGTGATATTCTTCCAAGAACAGAAAAAGAGTTGTTAAATGTTGTTGGAATGGGGAAAGTTCGTGTTTCTAAATATGGGGAAGAAATTTTAGAAGTCATCAATAAATATTGTGATGAAAACGGAATAAATAAATTAAACGAACAAAAAAAGGCAGATAAAAAACCAACCAAACAAGTAACTTACGAGTTGTTTAAATCTGGTCTTTCTATTAAAGAAATAGTTAAAGAAAGAAGCTTAACTTTGGGAACAATAGAGAATCATTTGGCAAATTATATATCTTCTGGCGATATCGATGTTTTAGAATTGATTGCATTAAAACGCTATAAAAAAATCAGAAACGAGATTGAAGAAGCTGGTGATGTAAAGGGGTTAACAGCACTTAAAGAGAAAGTAGACGCAGGCATTACATACATGGAGTTGAAAATGGTTTTAATGTCTATGGAGAGTTAATTCAAAATATTTTATAGCAAGAGTGTAAGTTTATTAAAAACGAACGTCTAAAGAAACATGATAAGAAACTTCTTATCATTTCTTTTTCATAGCAATTTTCCCACTTCTAGTTTAGGAGTGGGTTTTTTATAAAAAAAATAATCTTTTAGAAGCTATTTCCTGCTTTCACTACTCGCTTTTTTATTCAGAAAAAGAATAAAAAAGAGCTCAAATAAAAAGCCTGTATTGAGCCCGACGAAAGGTTTAATAAGCGCTAAACTTTTTGTAAACTTTTCTCACTTCTAATAAAGTTTAATTATTATAAGTAATTTTTAGATTTCTTGTCTTTCATACTTCCCTCTGTCGGAATGACGTTTGTTTGAAAAACTAATTTAAGATAGATTCCTCTTATTTCAAATCCTTCAACAACAATTGAATCGTTTTTCGACCGTTCCATTCGTTCTCATCTAAAGCATAGACAATATCAAAATCATTTTGAACCAAGCCCATTTTATCGCCTAAATTAAACCCAATAGAATTAAACGTTTGTTTGTTATCTCCTTGAAAAACATTTAGTTTTAAATGTGTTTTGTCTGCGCCAACTTGTTTGCCATACCCATTATCTCTTACACAAACAGATTTAAAAGTAGGTTTCATATTCATAGGACCAAAAGGCGCCATTAGCTGAATAATTCTAAAAAACTTAGGGGTAATTTCAGATAGATGTATTTCTGCATCCACGGAAATTTCTGGAGTCAATAATTCTTTATCGATGGTTCTTTCTACAACTTCCTCGAACTTCTTTTTAAAATTTTCGTAATTTTCTGGTAATAAGGTTAAACCAGCAGCATATTTATGTCCGCCAAATTGTTCTATGAATTCGCTACAAGCTTCTAAGGCATTATAGACATCAAACCCTTTTACAGAACGAGCAGAAGCCGCTAATTTATCACCACTTTTTGTAAAGACTAACGTAGGTCTGTAGTGTTTTTCGATTAATCTAGAAGCCACAATACCAATAACTCCTTTGTGCCAATCTTCTTGAAACACCACTGTAGAGAAGCCTTGTTCTTCATTGTTATCAATAATCTGAATTAAAGCTTCATTTGTAATTTTTTTGTCTAAGTCTTTTCTATCAGCATTAAAAATTTCTATTGCTGCAGCAAACTCTACGGCCGCATCAAAATCCATTTCTGTTAAAAGTTGAACCGCATAATTACCATGTTTCATTCTTCCTGCAGCATTTATTCTTGGTGCAATTATAAAAACGACATCGGTTATTGTGAGCTCTGTTTTTTTCGTTTGATGAATAATGGCTTTAATTCCGTTTCTAGGATTCTCGTTAATCACTTGCAAACCATAATACGCTAAAACTCTATTTTCTCCATTCATTGGTACAATATCTGCAGCAATTGCAGTGGCTACCAAATCTAAATATGGCATAAAATATGCTATAGTTTGGTTTCTAGAAACTCCTAAAGCTTGAATCAGTTTAAAACCAACGCCACAACCACAAAGTTCATCAAAAGGATACGTACAATCATCTCTTTTAGCATTTAAAACAGCCACTGCTTTTGGTATTTCTTTACCTGGTTTATGATGATCGCAAATAATAAAATCTACACTCTTCTCTTTTGCATACGCTACTTTTTCAATCGCTTTTATACCGCAATCTAGCGCAATTATTAATGAAAAATCATTGTCATGTGCAAAGTCAATTCCCATATAAGAAACACCATAGCCTTCTGCATATCTATCTGGAATATAAGTTGCAATATTAGGGTGAATCGTTTTTAAATATGACGCAACTAAAGAAACGGCAGTGGTTCCATCTACATCATAATCGCCAAAAACTAAAATATTTTCGTTGTTCGCAATAGCAGTTTCAATTCTTTCAACTGCAAGATCCATATCCTTCATTAAAAAAGGATCGTGAATTTCCTCTAAACTTGGTCTAAAAAAGCTTTTTGCAGCTTCAAAAGTTTCAATATTTCTCTGACAAAGTATTTCAGCGATCGCGATATCTACTTGTAAGTCTTCTGCTAATTTTTCTGCTTTTTCTCTATTTGGTGCTGGTTTTAAAGTCCATCTCATAGCAATTTTGACTTCATTTTAAATTGTATGCAAATGAATTTCGATTTCTACATCTGCAAACTGACGAAACATTTCCATCACTCCGCAATATTTTGTAACTGATAAATTCACTGCTTTTTGTATTTTTTCTGGTTGTAATTCACTGTCAGAAAAATGATAATCTACTTTTACTTTATTGTAAAACTTAGGGTGTTCATCAGTTAATTCTGCAGTAACTTCAATTTTAAAATCGGCAACTTCTGCACGCATTTTTTCTAATAAAGAAACTACGTCTAAACCAGAGCAACCTGCCAAAGAAGAAAGCATTAAAGCTTTAGGAGCAAAACCAACAACATCTCCATTGTCTTGAGATTTATCAAACATTGTAAGTTTACTTCCACTTGGGTTGTCAGTTTCAAATTGCGATTTTTCTGTCCAAACTGTGGTAACGATATTATTAGCCATAAATTCTGTTTTTTAAAAATGAAGTATTAATTTGTGCTGTTACACAAAAATAAGAAAACCCTTATAAGTAAATGATTAAATTATCTATAAAGACTAAATATAAGACTCTTGTTTTCTTGAGCCTGTTTTTTATCACTTTTTTTTATGCCCAAACCGACCTCATTTCATAGATTATGGGGGAAAAGATACAGGGTTTTTGTATTGGGAACTTATAATCTTAGTTTAAGATGATAGAAGAGTAGTGTTCCTTTTTACTATTAACGTACAAAATGAATTCTATAACGGAACTAATCGAAAGAAAAGAGAATCATTGGTTTATACTATTTTAAGATAGTGGTTAAAGCTGATTAAATAGCTTCTTATCTCATGTAAAATAGAATTATACATTTCACAAATTGCGTATTTTTGTTTTTAACTATGCATTATTATTGCTGTTTATAGCATTAAGTTATTAAATTAATGCTGCTTTTAATTTTTTTTTGCTGTAAACTTGTTTTTTTTATATATTTTTATGGAATATATAAACCAACAAAAATCGTTTTCATGAAAAAAAAGCTAGTTATTTTAACTATTCTATGCTTAACATTAACACTTAACTTTTATTCACAAGAGATAACTGTAAAAGGAAAAGTATCAGATAGTTCAGGAGAATTATTGGGAGTAAGTGTCCTGATAAAAGGTACGACGAAAGGTACAAGTACAGATTTTAATGGGGCGTACTCTATTAAATCGAGTAAAGGAGATATTCTAATATTTTCTTCACTTGGTTATAAAACTAAAGAAGTTATAATAAGTAGATCTTTATTAAATGTAGTTCTTGAAGAGGATTCTAGTGCACTGGACGAGGTTGTTGTGACTTCTTTTGGTATAAAAAGACAAAAAAAATCTTTAGGATATGCTGCACAAGCATTAAAATCAGAAGAGCTTTTAGAAGGTAACCAAAACAATATGGTTAATACTTTGCAAGGAAAAGTTTCTGGTGTTACTGTAACTAGTTCTGGTGGTGCACCTGGAGCTTCTTCGGTAATAATGATTCGTGGAGGAACATCTATTACCGGAAACAACCAACCACTTATGATTGTAGATGGTTTGCCAATTGACAACTCTACAGATTCTAGCTTAGAGGTTGCAAGCACAAACAGAGCGTCTGATTTAAACCCAGAAGATATAGAGAGTATAACGGTACTTAAAGGCCCTGCTGCTGCTGCATTATATGGTATACAAGCTGCGGAAGGTGCCGTAGTTATTACAACTAAAAGAGGTAGAGAAGGTGTAAGTAAAGTGTTTTTATCTTCTTCTCTTTCAGTTGATAATATTATTGGAACTCCATCAATTCAAAGAAACTACGGAAAAGGAGAACAAATACCTCAAGTAGGTGGAGGTGTTATTTATAATGATGATAGCCCTTTATCATGGGGAGAACAAATCCCTTCAGGAACAAAAACGTATAATCATATAAAAGATTTTTACACTACGGGAGTAACTCAAAATCATTTTTTAAGTTATTCTGGGGGTTCAGCAAAAAGCAACACTTATTTTTCAATAGGAAACTTAGCGAATGAAGGAGTAATACCAACAACGTCTTATGATAAAACAACTTTTAGAATTACACAAAATTCTAAACTATCAGATAAGCTTACTTTAGGGGTTTCAGGAAACTATATTAGAACAAATATTAATAGTACACGTCAAGGAAATGCAACTGGCGGTAGTATTACGAGTTTATTAAACTACCCGTCTACAGTAAATGTAAAAGACTATGAAGATGCAGACGGAGCTCAAAAAGGTTTTTACACAGGGCAAGAATTTGACAATGTATATTGGAGTCTAGAGAATAGCCCTAATACGAACGAGTTAAATAGATTTATAGGTTCTTTAGGATTGGATTATGCTATCAATAAAAACTTGAATCTTTCTTACAAATTTGGTGCAGATATTTATGACCAACATAGTCGTAGAATAACAGCAAATGGTTCATTAAATGACACCAGAAGTGATGGTTATATATCACAATACGAAAGACTTTATAAAAAATACACTTCGAACTTTATTGCGACTTACGATACTCAATTATCAAGTAATTTTGAATTGAATTTATTAGCAGGTAATACTATTGAAGACAGTAATGTTAAAACAGATTATTTAACAGGTAAAGATTTCTTGGCACCAGGTATTTATAATATAAGCAATATTGCTAAAGAAAATCAAAGTATAACAGAACGTATTTCAAGAAAAAGAAATGTAGGTGTTTTTGGTGAAATAAAACTAGGATACAAAAAAGCATTATTTTTAAATGTAACTGGTAGAAATGACTGGTCATCAACACTGCCGTCTAAAAGTAGATCTTTCTTTTACCCTTCTGTTGGTGGTTCTGCTGTTCTTACAGACTTATTTAATATTAAATCAGAAGGTAATGGTTTAAGCTATTTAAAACTTAGAGGTACATGGGCACAAGTAGGAAAGGATGCCCCAATAGGTCAGTTAGAAAGTTATTTAGTAACTCAAATAAACGGCCTTGGTAGTACAGGTTATGCATACAATGGAGTAGATGTTGGAAATGCTGCATTAGAACCAGAATTTACTAATAGTTGGGAAATCGGTTTTGATTCTAATTTTTTAAACAATAGAGTAAGCTTTAACGCAACTTATTATAAAAGTATATCAGATAATCAAATATTATCAGACATACGTGTCCCTCCAACTGCAGGAACTTTCTACGCAACTTTAAATGGAGGAGAAATTGAAAATAAAGGAATAGAAGCATTATTATCTGTTAAATTGATGCCATCTACTTCAGATTTTCAATGGACTATGAACTTTAATTTTGGAAGCAATAAAACTACAGTGGTAGATTTACCAGGAGAGCTTAAAGAAGTCTACTTGTCAGACTCATGGACTTTTCTAAATTCTGCAGCAGGAGCAGGTGTGTTAAATGCTTCTTTATTTTCACTTCGTGGAAAAAGGGCTCTTAAAAATGATGATGGAGAAGTTCTTATAGGGGTTAATGGATACCCAACTTTAGCGGATGAAACTTATGCAGAAGTAGATAGACAACCCGATTTTACTTTAGGTATCTCAAGTTCTATGAGATATAAAAACTTTGGGCTATCTTTTTTGCTAGATATTGTAGAAGGAAATACAGTGTATAACGCTACTGCATCAGCATTGGCATTTTACGGAGTTGGCGCTAATACTTCAGATAGAGGCGAAACTACTATTATTCCTGGTGTAAAAGCAGATGGATCAATTAATGATATTTCTGTTACTAAAGACCAAGTATATTATCAAGATTATTATTCTAGACTCTCAGATAACTTTGTTGAAGATGGTTCTTATACACGTTTACGTTATGTAAGTTTGAATTATCAATTAGGTAAAAATGCAATAGATCGCTTACCTATTTCTAAATTAGAATTTTCTTTAACAGGAAGAAACTTAGTAACTTTTACAAACTATAGTGGTGTAGATCCAGAGATAAATGCATTTGGAGGAGGTGTTCCTGGAGCTGGTTCAGTTGGTGTAGACAATCTTGGTACACCAAATACAAAAGGCTTCGATGTAGGGATTAAATTAACTTTTTAAAATATAAAAAATGAAACATTTAAAATATACTATTTGTATACTAGCTATTAGTCTCGGATTTTTATCATGTTCGGAAGACTATTTTGATGTAAATAGTTCTGTAACCGCACCAACAACGCAATCATTAGAACCGCAATACCGTATAAAAGGCGCTATTGAAAACATGTTTACTGGTATTCTTTACAGAGGTAGTAGAGAGATTTTAGGAGTAACCCAATATGGTTCTCAAAATAATGCTAATTATTATTCAGAAACATGGAGTAGTTCCTTTACTACAGGACGCTATTTTTTATGGCAAAATGCTTACGTATATTCTTTGCCAAATACAGCCGATTTAATAGTATTAGGAAAAAAACACAATTCGCCAAACTTTACAGCTGTAGGTAAAATTTTAAGAGCGTATGGTTTTGGGACAACAACAGACCAGTATGGAGCTATTGTTTTCAAAGAAACTTATGACGGTGAATCTGCATTAAATTTAACTCCTAAGTTTGAAGATCAAAAAACGGTTTATCAAGGTATTATTAAGTTGCTAGACGAAGCAATTGTAGAAATAAAACAACCAAGTGAGATTGAGTTAAATGCAAATGGAGGAGATGTTTTTTACAACGGAAATAAAGAGCAATGGACAAGATTGGCGTATGCTTTAAAGGCACGTTATTTAAATCATTTGTCTAAAAAAAGTTCTGGAGACATGGCATATGATGCTGATGCAATTATAGAAGCATGTGCTAAAGCACTTCAATCTAACGCAGATAATGCTTTTAGAAGTTACGGTGGTGGCGATGCAGAAAATGACCGTCAACCATATGCAGCAGGAGGTTATGGAAGTTCAAGAGTTGATTATTTCTCACACTTTTTTGTAGAATTATTAAAAAACTCATTAAATCTACCAGTTGCTTATGAAGATCCTCGTCTTAAGATAATTGTACCAGAAGCCATAAATGGAGGATATCAAGGTGTTAGAACAGGAGAAGGACCTTTGCCGGATAATGCTACAGGAGGTGGTAATTATTCTTTAGGAAATGGAGGGCATTACACAAGTGCTCCAGCACCAACCTATATGATGACTTTTAGCGAGGTTAAGTATATTGAAGCTGAGGCAAGATTTAGAAAAGGAGACAGACCAGGTGCGTATGCAGCTTTAAAAATAGGAATTCAAGCAGATTTTGAAAAAGCTTCTGCAAGTTCTATGGAGGCTGCAACTTATATCGCTAAAATGGATGCAGAAATAGGAGCTACTGGTTTAACATTAACACATATTATGGTTCAGAAGTATATCACATTACTTTTTGATCCAGAAACTTGGGTTGATATGAGAAGAATGGATTACAGCAATACGATATACCCAGGTTTAGAAAGACCTGTAAATGTAAACTTAACCATTTTTCCTGGTGCTAATGATTGGATTCAAGGAATGATGTATGAGTATAATGAAGAAGATAGAAATTATGAAAATATGCCAGATAATTCTGCTAATGTTAGATTAACAACACCACTTTGGTGGAATGTAGCTGAATAAAATCTTATTAATTGTAGAATAAAACCCACTAAGAACTAGTTCTTAGTGGGTTTTATTATTAAAAGACAAAATAGAACTTGCTGTTTAATTTGGAGTTTCTTTAAAGTTTAAATGTTTAGTAGCATTTTTAATTTGTAAAAGGAAATCTTTTCCAGGATCTGTTTTCTTCGTTCTATAACCACTATCTTTTTCTAACCATAATTCATGATTTTCGAAATTAGTATATTCATAATGACCTATTAAATAATCGATGTCATATTTATCTTTTAAATAAGTAACAAGCCAAATGTTAGACGCAACTTGTTTTTCTGTTAAAGGAGTTGAATCTGTTCCTCCTACATTTTCTATTCCAATAGCACTGTAATTTAGACCAATAACGTGTCTTGCCATAAAGTTTTCTGGCATTAACCTATAAATTGTTCCATCTAGATCTACCAAAAACTGAGAGGATACATTTAGATTGCTTGCGGTGTTAATTTTAGTTCTATGACTTCCGATTTCTGTGTTTACAAAAGCATTAAATGAGGCGTCTAAAGTAGGAATAGCAGTCCAGTGTAGTACAATTATTTTCGGTTCTATGGTTGGAGAATCTTGAATAATTCCATAATGAGAATTCATATACTCCAAGCTTAATTGTTTTCTTAAATCACCAAATTCTATAGGTTTATCTATAATTTCAAAGCCTTTATTGCAAGAGAAAACTGTAATTAATAAAGAGAATAGAAGTAAGGCTTTTATTTTCATGAGAAAAGGTTTTAAGGTTTAATTAATTTTATCAAAAAATCCAACTGTTCTTTTGTATGATTTGCGTTTAATACAATTCTATTAATTTTTTTTATTGATGTTGGATAGTAAAAACTAGTAATAATTATTTTTTCTGATGCTAAAAATTTAGCAATTTTCTCATCATTCACATAGAAAACAGGATAGTTTTCTGAAATAGTGATTTTCTTTAAATCTTTAAGCTGCTCGTAAACATACTTGCAATTTTCTTGTAATTTTAGAAATTGACTCTTATATAATTCTTGCGCGTTTAAAAAACTTGCTAAAAAAGCAGGATTCATAGGTGCACTTCCTATAAAAAGCGGATTCTCTTTAATTAAATTGATGATGTTCTCCTTTCCGGCAATAATACCGCCATTAACTCCAAAAGCTTTTCCTAAAGAAGAAACACTAATAACTTCGATGTTTTCATTTGGTTTAATTTTAGAAGAAATACCGTTTCCATTTTCACCCAAAACACCCAAACTGTGAGATTCATCAACTAAAAGAATTACTTTTTTTTCTGATGAAATTTCTTGTAAAAAATCAAAATTAAAAGGTTTGGTTTCTAAAGCAGCAATTGCATCAACAACAATACAAATTGTTTCTTTTTCAGTATTAAGAAGAAGGTTATTTAGACGTTTGTCTTCAAAAACAGGAAGTGCATTTTTAGGTAAAATTGCAGGATGTGTTTTTGGCATGTAGAAAAAAGAATCTACTATATTCTCTAAAGTAGAAAGTGTTAAAAAGCCAGCAAAAGTACCTGAAGAAACGGTAACACAATCTTCCGTTTTAAAAAAATTAGTTAAATATTCCTCTGCTGTTTTGTAGATACTTAATTTAATATTTGCATTTCTAGAACTTCCAAAGGCACTTCCCCAGTTTTTAATATTCTTAAAAATGACTTCATGAAATTCAGGCAATGCTGTAACTCCTAAATAAGAAGTTCCGCTGAAATATAAATATTCAATTCCGTTTGTAAAAGCAGTTGTATTCGGGGCTTTATCTAATTGCATATTTAAAGTAAAGTTACACCTGTTCCATTTTTATCCGCATAAGAAACAACTCCATTATTTATGGTAACTCCTGTTGCTATATCTGTTTTAAGTAATAGACTCCCATCCATATCTACATAATCTAATAATGGTAATAAATGTGCAATCGCAGAAATTCCAACAGAAGACTCTGTCATACAACCCACCATTGTTTTTAACCCTAATTCTTTTGCTCTTTCTAACATTCTTTTACCAGGAGTTACACCACCACACTTTGTAAGCTTCACATTTACTCCATGAAACAAACCAGCACATTTTTCAACATCACTTTCTACAATACAGCTTTCATCTGCAATAATTGGTAATGCAGAATTTTCATATAATTTCTTGGCTCCTACTATATCATCTGCTTTTAAAGGTTGCTCTAAAAATTCTACACCAAGTTCTTTTAATTTAAATGAATTTTCAATTGCTTCATCTGCAGTCCAACCACAATTTGCATCAATTCTAAAAATAGCATCTGTATGTTTTCTTAATGCTGTTACTATTTTTATATCATCTTTTGTACCTAACTTTATTTTATAAATTGGCCAAGGAAGTTCTTTCATTTTTGCAACCATTTTATCTATAGAATCAATACCAATAGTATAATCTGTCATTGGATTTTTATCAATATTTAAACCCCAAACCTCATATAGTTTCTTACCTTCTTTACGAGCCTGTAAATCATTAAAAGCTATGTCTAGAGCGCATAATGCAAACATGTTATCTTTAAATATAGGCTGTAGTTTTTTCCAAAATACCTCAGGTTTTTCATTTGATAAAGAAGTTATTGCAGTTTTATTTTCAGAAATAAGTTGCATCATTTTATCCACTGTAATATTATAATATGGGTTTGATGTTGCTTCACCAAAGCCAGAAATCCCATCAGAAATTAACTCAACAATTAATGCTGGTTGAAAATCATGAGATTCTCTAGAAATAGTAAATGTATGTTTTAACTCAAGGTTGTAAGAATGTAGTTTGATTTCCATATTAAAAGTTATATTTATGGTAAAGTTAGAAAAATAGAATTCGATAATTTTATAAATAAACAAAAATATGCCATTAATAACACCACTTTCTGCAGCGCATGATTTAGAAACAAAAGAATTAGCAACATTTTTTAATGAAACCTTGGGTTTTTGTCCAAACTCGGTATTAACAATGCAACGTAGGCCAGCCATTTCTAAAGCTTTTATCAATTTAAACAAGGCAGTTATGGCAAATGAAGGTAGCGTAACATCTGCTTTAAAAAGGATGATTGCTTGGGTTTCTAGTAATGCAACGGGTTGTCGATATTGCCAAGCGCACGCAATTAGAGCTGCAGAACGATATGGTGCAGAGCAAGAACAACTAGATAATATTTGGGACTACAAAACGCACGCTGCTTTTTCTGAAGCAGAAAGAGCAGCGTTAGATTTTTCTTTGGCGGCTTCTATGGTGCCAAATGCCGTAGATGCTAAAATTAAGGAAGCGCTACATAAGTATTGGAATGAAGGAGAAATTGTAGAAATGTTGGGCGTAATTTCTCTTTTTGGGTACTTAAACAGATGGAATGACTCTATGGGAACAACTTTAGAAGAAGATGCTATTGACAGCGGAAAACAATATTTAGGAAAACATGGATTTGAAGTTGGAAAACATGTTTAAAAAAATGAAATATTTTAATTGTAAAACAACCGAAACCTACTATATTTACCATACAAAAAATACAAAGCCTTTTCAATATTTATTGAAAAGGCTTATCTTAAATTATTAAGGTCCCCCAACCTCTTCAAATTTAACCTCAAATATAGTAAAACGATAAAGTTTTATTATTGCGAAATTTACAAAATTTAGTTTCATTTTTTGTAGATTTTGAGATAATTGATTGAAAGACCTCATGAAAACTGAAGAACAAAAAATATTTAAATTTATCAAAGAAAGATTACCGGAAAAAATTTCTTTAGTTGATGATGTTGCAGGTGTGTTAGATATCAATTATGATGCTGCCTATAGAAGGGTAAAAGGGAAAACTGTACTTACACTAAAAGAAGCTTTAGTCTTATCGGAACATTATAATTTTGATTTGAATGAATTGTTAGACAAAAAAAAGAATGGAGTTAGAAAAATAACTGTTGAAAAAACACATTCAATTATTTCTGATAGTTTTTTAGAATCTTTTTTTAATAATTCTAAAATGGAAATTCGTACTATTTTAAATTCTAAGAATGGTCAAATTATAAATTGTGCTAAAGACTTTCCATTATATCATACAGATAACGGTTTATTTAAAAAGTTTAGAATTTTTCTATTGATTAATATGTTAAGTAGAGATAATAATCTAAAAAGAATCTCATTTTCTAAATTTAAACCCTCAGAAGAGATTTTAAGAAAGTATGATGATTTTTTAAATGAATATGAAAAAGTATTTCTAGTAGAAATTTGGAATGACTCTACTATAGATAGAGTATTAAATCAAATAGAATATTTCTTTGAAGTTGGTTTAACTGCAAAAAATGAAGCTCTTTCTATCGCAGACGGTTTAATAGAATCATTAAAATCGATAGAAGATCAAGCCGAAAATCAAAAAAGAAAAGAGGGAGAGAATAAGTTTCAATTGTATCATAATAACCTAATCTCACTCCTAAATACGGTGTTAATGAAAGCAGATACAGAGAAAAAAGCTTTTATACCATATACAAATTTAACTTATTTTAAAGTTACAGATGAGAATACAACAGATCAAGTTGAAGAGCATTTGAGAACACAATTAGAGTATTCTACAAATATTTCTGGAGAAGCTTCTGTAAAAAGGAAAAAGTTTTTTAACAAAATGTATCAAAAAATAGAAAAGCGAAAATTAAAAATTTCTCTTTAATTCTTTTCTAATTTATTTATGATGGTATTGGAAATTGAATCAATTAATTTTTGAGAATTCAAAATATTTTCTTCTAATAGTGTATTTTCTTTTACCATATCTAAAGTCGTTTCAAAAGATTTTTGATACCAATTGTTCCACGCACTAATAATTGCAATTTGAGTCTTTAGAGAATCACCTTTATTAATTGCAATTTTGCTCTGTTTTAACTCTTCGTTCAATCTATTTTTAGCAGCTTCTTCTAAACTGAATAAAATAGATGTAGCTGTTTTTTGATCAGCATTTAATAATGTGTATGCAGAAATTAAAGCAGTTGTACCAACATTTTTTAGAGTGGTTTTAGAAACCTTATCTATCCTATCATTGTCTGTGTGATAAAACTGGTCTGTAAAATGCCAAAATAAAACACTAGGTATATCATTTCTTAAAAAGGGTACATGATCACTTCCTCCTTCAAACGGATTTGTACTAACCTGCCAATTTACTCTTTTACCTTGTGCTATAAATTTATCAATTAAAAAATCATTTAAATAATGCGGTTTCATTTGGTCTAAACTCATTTTAGAACCGCCCCATTCTGTGTGTTTGTCATTTCCACGCGTCCAGATTGCACTAGGATCTGGCATTTTTTCGATTAAGAAAACTCCGCCTGTTTTTTCAGTGTTTTCACCAACCATGTCTAAAGAAATTCCCCATTTTATGTTTTTAGCTCTAATAGAATCTTCTTGTACATACCTTCTTGTTGAAATAATTTCATCTCCCCATAAAAACGTTAAAGTTCTTTTTGGTTGAAATTCTTTTTGATTGATAAATTTTGCTGTTAACGAAGCCATTTCTAAAGCAACGCCAACGCCAGTTGCATTGTCATTTGCACCAGGTTCTTGAATGTGTGCACTAAAAACCAAACGTTCTTTTGGCTTTTCGTTTCCTTTTATATCTGCAATAATTGTTAATTCTTCTGAAGGATAAATATTTGTTTCCACTTTTACGTTTAAAGTCACTTTTCCTTTCTCTAAAGATTTTTTTAAACGCTCTTTTGCAGCGAAAGACATGGCAATTGCCCAAGGTTTGTTTACGGTGTCTAAAGGAATTGAACGGAATTGAATAGAGGTTGTATTTTTTTCTGGTTGTAAATAATCAGGATTATTATACGTGATAATTCCAGCTGCTTTTCCTTTGGTAATTGCAGTTTTAAAAACTAGATATGGACTCGCTTCTGCAAACACAATTTTTCCCTCAACATTAATTTCTGGTAGATTTTTAAGGTCTTTAATATAAATCACTTCTGCCGAAACTCCTTCTTTTGGTGTGCTGTAAGAATTTAAAGCAATCATGTTACTATTAGTTGCGTGTTGTAATAAAGGTTCGCTTTCTCCTTCAATTTTTACAGTTGCATCAACAGATTCCCAAGTTGGTTTTTTAAGCGGACGTTTTTCTATCCTATAAGTTAAAATAGTATTTTCAGTAGCATCTTCTTCTAAAACATACCCTTCTTTTTCTAGCTCTTCGGCAATTTTATAGATGGTTTTATTAAAACCTGTATTACCAACAACACGCCAATATTTTTCTACAAAAGAAGTGGTTTCAAAAGCTAAATCTCCAGTAAATTCTTTGTTAATTACATCAGCATAATTAGAGGAAGAGAGTTTTAAAGATTGCTCTTTCTTGCAATGGATTAAAAAGATAGAAATAAATAAGAACGGAATTATTTTTTTGAACATGACTTCGGTTTTAGAAGTCATAAAAATAGTTTATTTAATTGATAATTGTAGCAACTCTTTTTTGCAATTCAGAAACTACATTTTTCTCAAACCACGGGTTTTTAACTAGCCAAAATCGATTTCTAGGTGATGGATGCGGCATTACAAAATACTTGGGTAAATACGCAGGATAATTGTCTACTGTTTCAGTTAGCGTTCTTTTAGCATTGTCTTTTAAATAGTAATTCTGTGCGTACATTCCTATTAAAATGATCATTTGAAGATTTGGCATTAACTCAAATAATTGTTGATGCCACTGCGGAGCACATTCTTTTCTTGGAGGTTTGTCGCCACTTTTTCCCTTTCCAGGATAGCAAAAACTCATAGGTACAATGGCGAACTTTTCTACATCGTAAAAATCTTCATCAGAAACATTTAGCCATTTTCTTAACTGTTTTCCGCTTGCATCGTCCCAAGGAATTCCAGATGCATGTACTTTTGTTCCTGGGGCTTGACCAATAATTACAATTTTAGAATTTTTATGAGCACTAACAACAGGATTTGCACCCAAATCTAAATAGGGTTCGCAAATGCTACATTGTTTTATTTCTGATAATAATTTTTTCATGAAGCCTAAGAATCTTTCATCATATTTTTCAAATCACTTGAATAAGAAGGGTATGTAAAAATAAGTTTTTTAAATTCAGAAACTGTCATCTCTTTCTCTATTGCAATCATAAAAATATTGATACATTCATTTGCCTCAGAACTCAATAAATGAGCACCAACAATTACATCTGTTCTTTCATTTATAATTATTTTATAAGCATACACTTTTTCATTTCCTTTTTTTGCATTGTAAAAATGAGTTGCATCTCCTTTGTAAACTTTTATGTTCTTTAATCGACTTTTTGCCTGCTCTTCAGACAAACCAACACTTGCCAAATTAGGATATGTAAAAACGACAGAAGGCACTAAAGGGTTTGTAAATTCTTTCGATTCTTGTTTTACAATATTGTTTCCCACGATATGACCTTGCAGGCCAGAAAGTGGTGTTAAAGGCAAAGATTTACTAGAAATATCTCCACAAGCATAAACATTTCTATTAGTTTCATTTTGAAGAAAATTGTTTACAATAATTCCTGTTTCATCACTTTTAATAGTTGCTTTCTCTAAGTCTAAAAGTTTGGTTGCAGGAATTCTACCAGAAGTATTAAAAACAATGTTAGACTTTATAACTTTCTTTTTAGATTCTTGTTTGAAGTTAATTTGAACATTTTTTCTTAACTTTTCTATGGATTCAATTTCTGAATTAAAATAGAATTCCACGCCATTTTCCTTCATATTCTCAACTAATTTATCCGTTAAAAAAGAATCAAATTGAGATAGAGCATTGTTACCGTTATCTATCATTGTTACTTTGCAACCTAATGTAGCTAAGAGAAAACAGAACTCCATACCAATATAACCTGCACCAATAAAAGTAGCAGATTTTGGTATTTTTTTTAGCTTGAAAAATTCGTCGCTAGTTTTTAAAAGTTGAGCGCCTTTAAAGTTTAGACTTCTAGGAGTTAAGCCAGAAGCGATAACAAAATTATCTGCAGAAATTATTTTTCCTTCCACCGAAATTTCATTTTTGCTAATAAATTTTGGAGATTGATGGTACAAATCAATTCCTAATTCAGTAAGATTTTCTTCTGTACTTTTAGGAACTGGTTTCGTAAACTGATTTTTAAACCGCTGAATATCTTTCCAGCTTATCTCAGGTATTTTGGTTATTCCTAAACCTTTTAATTGTTCCGTTTTTTTGAGGATATCTACAAATTGTAAAATCACTTTTTTAGGATCACAACCTCTTATGGCGCAAGTTCCACCAAAAGATTGCTTGTCTGCAATAGCTACAGATAATCCGTTTTTTACACAAATTTTAGCCGCAGTTTGTCCTGCAACGCCACTTCCAATTACAAATACATTATAATGCTTCTTTTTCATAATAGTTTGAATATACTACCAAAAATACAAGAGAATAGGCCTTATTCTTAATTGGTATGCTAAAATTATGGACTGTTATACTTTTAATAAAAAGAATAAAATTGTTTACAGAAGAATATAATAATAGCAAGAATGTATTTGATAAAAAGCATTTTTTCTGTTTCCGATTAACTTTTTGTAGCTAAAGCGTCACTTCCAAAAGACAAACCTTCGAAACCCGTTTTTATAAAGTTTCTAATATTTTGATGTGAAGTTCCATTTTTATCTTCTAAAACATTTTTATAATGCTCGCCAAAACAAAATAATGTTTCTTCTTTTGTTAATTTTTGATGTTTTGCAAATGCAAATAATTTACAAGAACCAATATTTTCTCCTGCGTTATTTTTGAGCTCTCCATTTGTAAAAGTAGTTGGAGTAAAATTGTAGTTGTCCTCAATTACTTGCATCGTTTCTACAAATGTAATTTCTGTGGGATTTACTTTTAGTTTGGTTTTGAATTGTTGAATGATCATAAATTATAAAGTATTTGAATAGTGTAAAAATAATCTTTTTGTCATTCCGAACGAAGAATTAAAAAGAGTCTCTTGCAGAGGTATTATAGATTCCTTAATCGCTAAAAAACTCATTTCTAAAAGCTACTTTTAGTAGCAATACAATATTAATGAATTTCGATAGACCTCACAGGTTTTAAAAACCTGTGAGGTCTGATATTAGGAAAGTAATAAAATATGGCCCTTTATATTGAGTTTCTATATTGAAAAAAAGTGTTTTTTACCCAAAAGCCCTTTGTTTACGAGATTTTTATCTGGTTCAGAAAAGCTATCCTATTTTAAAATTTAATTTACACATAGTTTTGGGAAATAATAAAATGACTGAAACTACGGAATGCAACATCTTATTTTCTCATAAAAATATTGAAAGTTATATATTTTTGAGTATTACTTTTCTGCAAAAGTCAAAAACCTTGGTTTTATTAGGAAAATTACATGTCTTATGAAAATGTCATTAGAAAATTAAATTAGCAGAATAAAATTAGAAATTATGGGGAAAAATAAAAACAAAACCTTGAACATACCAATCCCAACTTTAAGTTGGAGACTTATTTGTCTAATAGTACTTGTTATATTAGCTTTTAGGTTAGAAGCAGAAAGTGTATCTCACTTTTTTGAATGGATTTTAAATAAATTTTTAAGTAACTAATTTATGGAATCAGTTTATATACTTTCAAATATAAAAGGTAAGTACTTTTATAAATCAGTTCGCTTGATTGTGTTTAAAGTAATTCGCCCAATATTTTTTATTGCAATTTTATTTCTAGTTGTTTTGATTTTATTATTTATTTTCCAATATGAAAAAATCATTAAATTATTAGAAATAATCAACTTATGACTCCTTTTCAGATTCAGGAGGTTTTTATAAAGTTCTCGACTGCGCTAGAACAGACACTGCTATATTTTAAAATTGATAAATTATTACATTAATCACTTCTTCCCATCAACAATCACAACAATTTCTCCTTTTGGAGGTTTGTTCGTATAATGTGCTAAAACTTCGGTTGCAGTTCCTCTAATGGTTTCTTCAAACATTTTTGTTAATTCTCTTGATACAGAAACTTGTCTGTCTGCGCCAAAATACTCTACAAAATGCCCTAATGTTTTTACTAATTTATGAGGCGATTCGTAAAAAATCATCGTTCTGGTTTCTTCTGCTAATAATAAAAACCGAGTTTGTCTTCCTTTTTTAACAGGTAAAAAACCTTCAAAAATAAACTTATCGTTTGGCAAACCAGAATTTACCAAAGCAGGTACAAAAGCCGTTGCACCAGGTAAACAATCTACTTCAATATTATTTTCTACACAGGCTCTTGTTAGTAAAAAACCAGGATCTGAAATTGCGGGCGTTCCAGCATCTGAAATTAATGCGCAGGTTTCTCCGTTTTTAATTCTATTCACAACACCTTGTATAGATCGATGTTCATTGTGCATGTGATGACTGTGCATTTGTGTAGCAATTTCAAAATGTTTTAAAAGCTTTCCGCTTGTGCGTGTGTCTTCTGCTAAAATAAAATCGACTTCTTTTAGAATACGAATGGCTCTAAAAGTCATGTCTTCTAAATTACCAATTGGTGTTGGCACTAAATATAATTTACTCATAATTTCTTAAATGCTTTCGTACGTTTCTACAGTAATATCTGCAATAACATCACCAGTGTGTTTTATACTTAAAGGCTCGAATAATAGAACATGAACCTCTTCTTTTGCAACGGGTTTGTGTGCTACATCTTTTGGTACAATGTAAGACTCGCCTTCTTTTAGAGTGACTGTTTTATCGCTTAACTCAATATCTAAAGTTCCTTTTACAACCATAAAAAGCTCGTCTTCATTGTCGTGTTTATGAAAAACGAATGCTCCTTTTAATTTTGCTAGTAGTATTTGCTGATTATTTAACTCGCCCACTTTCTTTGGAGACCAAACATCTGAAAATAACTTAAACTTCTCTTGAATATTAATGACACTCATAACGCAAATTTACAAAGATTTAGACGGATTCTGCGTTACCGATTGCAGCATTTGTTTGAGCTCTTTTTTGTTTAAAAAAAGCGAGTGCGAAAAGCGGGGCATTTCTCTTTAGAAATGAACGCCCAAAAAACTCATATTCTATAGAAAATGATTAATTTTGCAGCACATTAAAAGAAAAGAAATGTATAGAAGTCATTCTTGCGGCGAGTTAAGAGCATCGCATATAAATACAGAAGTAACCTTAGCAGGTTGGGTACAA
Source organism: Polaribacter sp. ALD11 (assembly GCF_002831685.1). Taxonomy (NCBI): domain Bacteria; kingdom Pseudomonadati; phylum Bacteroidota; class Flavobacteriia; order Flavobacteriales; family Flavobacteriaceae; genus Polaribacter; species Polaribacter sp. ALD11. The sequence continues at coordinate 2,825,536 of NZ_CP025119.1, forward strand.
AAAAGCCGCGATAAAGGTTTTATGGTTTGGGTAGATTTACGTGATAGGTACGGAATTACGCAACTAATTTTTGACGAAGATCGTACGCCAAAAGAAATGATGGAAAAAGCAAAGTCTTTAGGTAGAGAGTTTGTAATACAGGTTACAGGTACTGTAATTGATAGAGAAGCAAAAAATTCTAAAATGGCTACTGGAGATGTAGAAGTGTTGGTTTCTAAATTAGAAATCTTAAACGCATCTGTTACTCCTCCTTTTACTATTGAAGATAAAACGGATGGTGGAGAAGATATTCGAATGAAATATAGGTATTTAGATATTCGAAGAAATCCGGTAAAGGATAGTTTAATTTTCCGTCATAAAGTATCGATGGAAGTTAGAAAATACTTGTCTGACCAAGAATTTATCGAAGTTGAAACTCCTTATTTAATAAAATCTACACCAGAAGGTGCTAGAGATTTTGTGGTGCCTTCTCGTATGAATGAAGGTCAGTTTTATGCTTTACCACAATCTCCACAAACATTTAAACAACTATTGATGGTTGGTGGAATGGATAAATATTTTCAGATTGTAAAATGTTTTAGAGATGAAGACTTACGTGCAGACAGACAACCAGAATTCACACAAATTGACTGTGAAATGGCGTTTGTGGAGCAAGAAGATATTTTAAATATTTTTGAAGGATTAACGCGTCACTTACTTAAAGAAGTAAATAATGTTGAAGTGGATAAATTTCCTAGAATGTTATATGACGATGCAATGAAATTGTACGGAAACGACAAACCAGACATCCGTTTTGGAATGGAGTTTGGCGAGTTAAACGCAGTTACACAACATAAAGATTTTGCTGTTTTTAATAGCGCAGAATTGGTTGTTGGTATCGCAGTTCCTGGGGGAAATGGGTATACAAGAAAAGAAATAGACAATATTATCAAGTGGGTAAAGCGTCCGCAAGTTGGTGCTTTAGGAATGATTTATGCTAGAGTTAACGAAGACGGAACGTTTAAATCTTCTGTAGATAAATTCTATGATCAAGAAGATTTAGCAAAATGGGCTGAAGTTACAGGTGCAAAACCCGGTGATTTAGTGTGTGTTTTATCTGGAGACACCAATAAAGTAAGAGCACAATTATCCGCTTTACGTATGGAATTAGCAGAGCGTTTAGGTTTAAGAGACCCTAAAGTATTTGCACCTCTTTGGGTGATTGATTTCCCATTATTAGAGTTAGATGAAGAAACTGGGCATTATCATGCAATGCATCACCCGTTTACTTCGCCAAAACCTGGGCAAATGGAATTGTTAGATACAGATCCTGGAGCCGTAAAAGCAAATGCTTATGATTTGGTTTTAAACGGTAATGAAATTGGTGGTGGTTCTATTCGTATTCACGATAAACAAATGCAAGCAACCATGTTGCGTCATTTAGGTTTTTCTGATGCTGATGCAAAAGCACAATTTGGTTTCTTAATGGATGCTTTTGAATATGGTGCGCCTCCTCATGGTGGTTTGGCTTTCGGATTGGACAGATTGGTTGCTATTTTAGGCGGACAAGAAACCATTAGAGATTTTATTGCATTCCCAAAAAACAATTCTGGACGTGATGTTATGATAGATGCGCCTGCATTTATTGATGATGATCAATTAAAAGAGTTAAGCTTGAAATTGGATATTCAGGAATAAAAAATAAATTTAAAATAAATAGACCTCACAGGCCTGTACTGAACTTGTTTCAGTATCTAAAACCTGTGAGGTTTTTTTGTCTTAAAATTTACTTACTTTTAATCTATGAAATATATTATAACACTTCTACTACTTTTTACTTCAATAATTTCTTTTTCCCAGAAAATAACAGGTAATGAATTGTTAGAAAAAGCAATTCAATTTCACGATCCAAATGGAAATTGGGAAACATTTAAAGGGGAACTTTTTGTTATTATGGAAACCCCAAAAAATACACCAAGAAAAAGTAGAATACGTATAAACTTACCAGAACAATATTTTTTTATAAAGGCTGTGAGAGACACTATTATTACAGAATTTGCAGTACATAAAGGAGATTGTAGTTTGGCTGTTAATGGAAACACTAATCCGTCTGATGCGTTAAAAAAGAAGCATAATTTAAGTTGCGAACGCGCAAAAATGTATAAAAATTATTATACGTATTTGTATGGTTTACCAATGAAGCTAAAAGATAAAGGGACTATTATTCATCAGAAAATAGCAAAGAAAACCTTCAATGGAAAAGAGTATTTGGTTTTAAAAGTTACGTATTCTAAGGAAGTCGGTAAAGATACTTGGTACTTTTATTTCAACCCTAAAAATTATGCGATGGAAGTCTATCAGTTTTTTAAAGACGAAACTAAAAACGATGGAGAATACATTTTATTATCAGGTTTAGAAACAATAAACGATGTAAAAATGCCAAAAAATAGAGCTTGGTATTTTAATAAAGACAATGTTTATTTAGGAACAGATGTTTTATCTAAAAAAGCACAAAATTAATAATGTCAGTTAAAAATAAGTACTTAAAAAAAATGCTACTATTAAGATATAAATACATATCTCAACGTCAGTTTATATATGTTTTAAGTATTTTAGTAGGTTTTTTAGCCGGAGTTGGTGCTGTTATTCTAAAGAATTTAACACACTTTTTTCAACATCTTTTAGAAGGAAATCTAGTACGCTATTACCACAATGCTTTTTACTTTCTATTTCCTATTATAGGTTTAACAATTGTATATTTTATTATAAAATATGTAATTAGAAATAAGGTAAGTCACGGAATTCCATCTACACTTTTTGCGATATCAAAAAGAAAAGGAATTATGAAACGGTATCAAATGGTGGCATCTGTTTTAACAGCGCCACTTACCGTGGGGTTTGGTGGTTCGGTTGGTTTAGAAGGGCCAACAGTAGCTACAGGAGCTGCAATAAGTTCTAATGTTGCGAGGTTGTTTCATCTAAACCAAGCTACAAGAAGTTTGTTAATTGGTTGTGCAGCGGCAGGTGCATTATCATCTATATTTAAAGCGCCAATTGCAGCAATTATATTTGCTATTGAAGTATTTAGTTTAGACTTAACAATTGCTTCTATGTTACCTTTACTTTTAGCTTCATTGTCTGCAATTATTACATCTTATTTCTTCTTTGGGTCAGATGTTTTACTTCCTTTTAAAATTGAAGATGCTTTTAAAATAACAGATGTTCCTTTTTTTATAATTTTAGGTGTAATAGGAGGTTTGGTTTCTATTTATTTTACAGAGGTTTATGATCGCATTCAGAATTTCTTCGATAAAATAGCTTCTCCAATAAAAAGACTTTTAATTGGTGGTATTGGTTTAGGCGTTCTTGTGTATTTTATTCCACCTTTGTATGGTGAAGGCTTTGAGGTAATTAACAGTCTTCTTGCAGGAAACCCAGAAGAAGCTTTACAAAACAATTTTATGAACCTAGATCTAACAAATGTGTGGGTTGTTATTCTACTATTGTTCGGCTTAGTTTTCTTTAAAATAATTGCAAGTGCACTAACTTTTGGAGCTGGTGGAGTAGGAGGTATCTTTGCACCAACACTTTTTATGGGAAGTGTTATGGGAAATTGTGTGGCTAAAATAATTAACACCACAGGTATTTCTAATGTATCAGAAAGTAACTTTACATTAGTTGGTATGGCTGGTTTAATGGCAGGAGTTTTACATGCACCTTTAACCGCTATATTTTTAATTGCAGAACTTACCGGTGGTTACGAGCTTTTTATTCCTTTAATGTTAACGGCTGCAATTGCCTATTCAATTGCAAAATACGTACACCCATATTCTGTGTATGCCATGGAATTAGGTAGAAAAGGAGAGTTAATTACACACGACAAAGATCATGCAGTGTTAACTTTAATGGATATTGATGCTGTTATAGAAAATAATTTTGTGTCTATTTATCCTGATATGAGTTTAGAGGACATGATAAAAAAGGCGATTGTAAAATCGAATAGAAATATTTTTCCTGTGATTAGCGAAAAGGATAAAAAATTAATTGGTATTATTTTATTGGACGATTTAAGACCCATAATGTTCGATCAAACTTTATATAAAACTGTTTTTGCAAGAGATGTGATGCAAAACCCACCAGAAATTATTCAAGTAGATAAGGATAAAATGACAGAGATTATGAAGAAGTTTAAAGATAGCAATGCTTGGAATTTACCTGTTGTTAAAGACGGAAAATATGTGGGCTTTATTTCTAAATCTAAATTACTAACAGCTTATAGAAATAAGTTGATAGAAGTTACAAGTTAAGTTTTTTTTTTAGAAGCTATTTCCTGCTTTCCACTATATCTTTTTATTAGTTGTTTTTAGAGATTTATTTAGTGTTAAAAACAGCAGTGTAAAACTAAAAACAGATTGCTTCGTTCCTCGCAATGACGCTTATTTATATAGTAATAAAAAGGATGCCGTTTCAATCAGGGCTAAACTGGTTTGCTAACTTTTATTCTTTAAAAAAGCAACAACCAAATCTGGGAAATCTGTAAAAGCACCATCTATATTCGCTTCAATTAAGAGCGTTTCCATCATCTCTTCAAAAGAATGAAATTCTGCTAACTGATCTGCTCTAAAAGTATAAGGATGCACTTTTAAACCCAACTTGTGCGCATCAGAAACCAAAGAAGTAAATGTGAATTTTCCATCTACTTTTTTGTCTAAAATTTGCTTGTACCAAGGTCCAATTCCGTTTGCGTAGGTTGCAAAATGTTTTAATTTTTTAGAATCTTCAGAAAACTCCATTAATTGTACTAAAAATAATTCCGATTTTAATTCTACACGAATTCGTTCTAATTCTTTTGCATCAAAACATTGTAAAATACAGTTGTCTTCTTTAGTTTTGTAACCATAATTAGAAAGGACTTTTAAAACAATTTCTGTTAAGTTTTTTCCTTCTTTTTTATGGAATTCTGGTTCTTTAATTTCAGGATAAATACCAATTTTTTTCCCTGTAGCAATATTTAAACCTTGTATCATTTCTATTTCTTGCTGTAAGGAATGCAATTTAAAACTCCCTTTTTCTTTCGGAAAACGTTTTTTATAAAATTGTTCGCCAGTTTTTGGGTTAAAACGTTCGGTAACTGCTAAAGTTTGTAATTCTTCAAAAGTAAAGTCAATTACATAATACCGGTTATCTTTTCTTTTTCTGTCCGAAAATTTTGTAGCAACATCGGTAACATCATCCAAATAAATATCATGAATTACAATAGGTACATCGTCTTTACTTAACACTAAATCCTGTTCAATAAAGTCAGCATTCATGGCAAAAGCCATCGCTTTCGCTTCCATTGTATGTTCAGGTAAATAACCAGAAGCACCCCTATGTGCAATCACAATTTTTGTATTCATTTTTTCTGATTTTGTGTCAGTTTTACAAGAAATTAAAGATAAGCTAGTTAAAAGTAATACAACAGATATCGTTTTAAACATTATAATTTTAATATATAATTTGTGAAATTCGTGTCTTTTTTAAAAATTAAAGATAGAACTTTTGTAGTTTTGCAATATGAAATTAGCGTTAAAAATAATGTTTGTTATCTTTATTATTTGGGTGACTACTGGGTTGTATCTTGTGAGTACAGAACACGAAAAAGCACAAATTGTAATGGGTTTAAGTGTGTTCTATTTTTCGTTTTTATTTATGCCATTCTTTATTTACTACAGATATAGAGATGGTAAATACAAGAAATATATCTTAAACGACGAAAAATTAATGAAAGCTTTTAAAGGACAGGGAAAAGAAAGAGATTAATCTTCCTTTTTTAAAAAAGCATATACTGGAAAATGATCTGAAAAGCCACCTTGGTACCAAGGCCCAATATAGGTTCTAAACGGACTTCCTTTTAATTTACCTTTAAAAATCTTCAACCATTCTTTATTAAAAACTTCTGCATGTTTAAAGTGAAGTTTTCCTTCTTTTTGCTCTAGAAAGTTTTTAGAAAATAGAATTTGGTCAAATAAATTCCATTTGCCATTATAGGTTAAAGAGCCTCTTTTTTCTGGATTCAAAATACTCTCCATCGGATTTATAAAATCATCAGAAACCAACGTTTTTACACTATTACTTGTTGGATTATCATTAAAATCTCCCATTACAATAATTTTTGCATCAAAATGAGTGCCTTTAATTTGTGCAATAATAGTTCTTGCAGTTTCTGCAGCTATTACTCTTTTAGGTTCACTCTCTACAATACCTTCTCTTCTAGAGGGCCAGTGATTTACAAAAATATGTACCAATTCGCCACGTAAATTTCCAGTTACTTTTAAAATATCTCTGGTGTAGTCTCTTTCGCCTTCATCATTGTTTAAAAACACAGGAAAGGTTTCTGAAGTTAAAAGTTCGAAAAACTGTTTGTTGTACAAAAGCGCAACATCAATACCACGTTCATCTGGCGAATCGTGATGTACAAAACCATAATGATGCTTTTTTAGATTCGAAGAATATACCAAATCGGAAACCACTTTTGCATTTTCAACTTCTACCAAACCAACAATTGCTGGTGGATATTTAGAGCGATTCAATCCTAATTTAGAAATTACAGAACTTAATTTTTTAATTTTAATTCGATAGCGTTTGTCAGTCCATTTTCTTTTTCCATCTGTTGTGTAGTCGTCATCAAAAGTTTTAGGATCATCAACTGTGTCAAATAAGTTTTCAACATTGTAAAAGCCAATAGTTGTTATTTTATCACTTTGTTTTAATGATGTAATAGATGGAAACATAGATTATAAATTTTTAGTAATTGTAAATATTATACTTTTTTACTTTACTTCAATAAATAAGCGTGGTTTTGTGATAAACCTATTTTTTAACACAAAGTAATAGTTTTCTTAATATACTTTTAACAACTATATTTCAATTTTAAAACTAATTTTGTCTCGCAGAAAACGTTGTAAACTTTTTGTATTTGAATTTGAATTAATGAATTTAACGGTAGCTTTTGTTACCGTTTTTTTTATGCTTTAAAGAGAAGAATAGTTTGTACTTTTGTAATCTATGATAGACGCAAAAGAGGCAATCTCAGAAAAAGCAGTTTTAATTGGTGTAATTACACAATTACAAAACGAAACACAATCTGATGAGTATTTAGATGAGTTAGAGTTTTTAACAACTACAGCTGGTGGAGTTACTGTAAAACGCTTTGTTCAAAAGATGGAAAAACCAAACCCTAAAACTTTTTTAGGTGTTGGAAAATTAGAAGAAGTAAGAGCTTATATAGAGTCTAATGGTATTGGTACCGCTATTTTTGATGACGAATTGTCGCCAGCACAAATACGAAATATAGAAAAAGTTTTAGATTGTAAAATCTTAGACAGAACCAATTTAATCTTAGATATTTTTGCACAAAGAGCACAAACAAGTTCTGCAAAAACACAGGTAGAATTAGCACAATGTCAATATTTATTACCAAGATTAACAAGACTTTGGACACACCTTGATAAGCAAAAAGGAGGTATCGGAATGCGTGGTCCTGGTGAAACAGAAATTGAAACAGACAGACGTATTATTCGTGATAAAATAGATGTACTAAAAAAGAAATTGCTTACAATAGATAAGCAAATGGCAGTTCAGCGAAAAAATCGTGGAAAAATGGTACGTGTTGCCTTAGTTGGTTACACCAATGTTGGTAAATCTACATTGATGAATGTAATTAGTAAAAGTGATGTTTTTGCAGAAAATAAATTGTTTGCTACTTTAGATACAACCGTTAGAAAAGTGGTAATTAAGAACATTCCGTTTTTAATGACAGACACCGTTGGTTTTATTAGAAAACTACCAACACAATTGGTAGAATCTTTTAAATCTACATTAGATGAGGTTAGAGAAGCAGATTTATTATTACATGTTGTAGATATTTCACACCCTAATTTTGAAGATCATATTGCTTCCGTAAATTCTATTTTAGACGATATTAAATGTGCAGACAAACCTACTTTAATGGTTTTTAATAAGATTGATGCATATTCGCATGAAACCATTGAAGATGATGATATTGTTACCGAAAGAACCAAAGTACATTTTACATTAGAAGATTGGAAGAAAACTTGGATGAATGATAAGGACGAAACTTCAATCTTTATTTCTGCTTTAAACAAAGAAAATTTAGAAGATTTTAAGGAGGTTACGTATGAAGAAGTAAAGAAAATTCATACAGAACGTTTTCCTTACAATGACTTTTTATATTATGAATATAAAGAGGAGGAATAGGTTATTCTAATCCTTAATTTTAAAAAAAAAACATTTTAATTACCTACAAGATTTTTATGATTTTGTAGGTAATTAATTTATAAAGAGAATTAAGTAGAGAAGACATACTGTCAATAGTCTTTGAAGTTTTCTTATAATAATATATTACTTATTGTCTTCGTCTTCAATAATTCCCATTCTTTTAGCACGTTTTTCCCAAGATTTTCTAGCATGTGCTTGTAAATCTGCAACAGAATCACTTTCGTCCATAATCTCTAAACCCAATAACGTTTCAATCACATCTTCTTGAGAAACAATTCCGCTTACAGAGCCATATTCATCAACCACCATAGCAATATGCTCTTTTTCTTTAATTAATTTATCAAACAAATCAGGAATCGATAGCTCTCTCTCTGTAACAATAATATCTCTTTTTATAGAAGCTAAGGTTTGTTCGCTTTTACCATCAATCATTGCTTCGAGTAAATTATCTTTTAAAAAATAACCGGTAATTGCGTCTGGATTTTCAGAAAAAACAGGAATTCTAGAAAAACGTAATTTTTTATGTTCATTGTAAAAAGAACCAATGGTTTGTGTCTCATCTGCAATTTCTAAAACAGATCTTGGTGTCATTACATCATTTACCTTTACCTCTTTAAAACCTAACAAATTTCGAATAACCTTACTTTCATTTTCTTTGAAAACACCATCTTTTTCAGCCATTTCTGTCATCACTAAAAAGCTTTCTCTACTTAAAATACTTCCATGTCCTTTACCGCCAATTAGTTTTGTTGTTAATTGTAAAACCCAAAGAATTCCTGTCCATTTTAATGGAAAAATCATTATGTTTAACGCCTTAGAAGTAAAGTTTGCTAGTTGTTTCCAGTAGGTAGCACCAATTGTTTTTGGTATTATTTCAGATGCTACTAAAATAAGAATCGTCATTACTGTAGAAACAATTCCTACCATAACGTCTTCTGTAACTTTAATTCCGAAAATAGTTTTTATTTCAGTTCCATAAATCTCTGCATAAGCAACTTTCGCTTGTACACCTACTAAAATAGCACCAACAGTATGTGCAACGGTATTAATTGTTAAAATAGCAATTAAGGGCTTGTCTACGTCTTTTTTAAATATTTCTAATTGATTTGCATATTCTGCACCTTCACTTTTTTTAAGGTTGATAAAAGTAGGTGTAATACTCAGTAAAACAGCTTCTAAAATAGAACACAGAAATGAAAAGAATATAGAAATAGTTGCGAAAATTATTAATAAAGTCATGAGCAATTTAGTTTGAAATGCAAAGTTACATAAAATAAAAAAACCTCAAGAATTTCTTCTTGAGGTTTCGTTTGAAATATTGTTGTGTTATTTAGAACGCATAGCTCATACCTAATAAGTAGTAAGATTGTAATTTATTATCTACAGTATCAAAAGTTTCTGTAGGGAAATCAATTAAAGCATTATTTAAAGCTTCTTGTTTGTTTTTACGCAAACCTAATTCGAACCCAACTCCAATTCCTTTCCAGATTGTGTACCCAAAAGAGTTTGTCCAGGTCCAGTTAGATAAATCAGAAGTTTTATAACTTTGGAAAATAGATAAATTAGACTTTACACTTAGTTTTCCATATTTCTCCGTGTAATCTGCAACAACTTTTGCACCTAAAGAAGATTCAAAAACAGTATCTCCACTGCTAAAAACAAAATTGTAGTTACCTGGATGCATTACAACAACTAAGCTGTTTGTTGGCGTCCAAGTTAAACCAGCACCTAAATCTAAATACCCAGGATCATTAAAATTATCTATTATGGTAGTTCTGTATTCTGCTAAAGCAGAAAGTGCCCATTTTTTATTTAATCTTTTACCATACAAAGAAGAAATTGTAAAAACATCTGTAGCTGTATCAAAACCTTCGTCTCCAGCAACACCTTTTTCGTCTAATTTTACCCAACCTAAATTAACTGCGGCAGAGTTTCTCCAGAAAAAATCTTCTTCAATTAAATTAGCGAAACCATTTACAGTAACACCAATATTACCAGCAGATGCAGTAGGTGCAGTTCTAGAGTACCAGTTGTTAAAACCAGAGATACTTCCTCCTATGGTACCAAAAGCACCTTTTTTCCAACCTGGAAGTGCATCAATTTTTGCTTGAATGGCTTTTACTTCTCCTTGTAATTTAGCTATTTTTGCTTTTTTAGGAGCTTGTTCTTTTTTTAACTCGTCAGCAGTTTGAGCCTTTGCTGAAAAGCTAATACATACTAATAAAATTAAGATTGATAATTTTTTCATTTTGTCTATTTTTTAATTTAGCGTGCAAAAATACACTTTTATTGTTTTTAGACAAGAAATTATTAATAAGTCACTTTTTCGTGGAAACTATAATTTAAACCCAAGCCAAATAATTGTCGAAACTGTATTTTACTAGAAGAATTATCGTCGATAATTGTATGAAAAGACATGTGCATTTTAATGCTTTTATTTACCTTAAAATGAATATTTGTTTGATAATCTAAATCTACATTACCAACATTTGCTAAATAATCTGAATACATTGTTAGGATATTTTCCATCTCAACATTTTCCATTACACCAAATTTATAATATCCAGAAAAGTTAAAACCTAAACCAAATGCAGTGTTTTTTCCTTCATCTACACCGTATTTTCCTGAGAAAAAGTCACTTACCAATGTGTACCTAGCAGTTGCGGGTGCAATGTTTAAGTGAAGATCATCAGATTTTTTCCATAACATTCCTGGTCCAAAAGTTAAGTAAGCAGGAGACAAGAATTCTGAAACTAATAATTTAGGCTCCTTTTTATAATCATACCCTTTTGTATACTGAGTTTTAAAATTCCCAATAAAAGACAAAAACCAGTAAGTTGCCGTTTTTATTCCTAAAAGTGTATTTAGTTCAAAACGGTCATTTGTTTTTCTATAGCCTTTTTCGTTAATGTGACTTAAACCATAACCGGTAATTATTCTAGTATCCCAGTTTACATTTTTTTTCTTGTAGTTAAAATCGTAATTCACATCAATATTTCCTGCAACTGTATTTTGACCACCAGAAGCCCAATTAGAAAATGAAGATTGATTAAATATAAAAGCAAACCTTCCATTAATTTTCCATTTAGGTTTGGGTAGGGTGTCATGTTTCTTCTTCTGTGAATAGGAAGTTGAGGCTAAGAGAATTAAAAAAAGAAGGAGTAATCTTCTCACTATGAATTTAAATTTAAATTAATGTTATCTTTTAAAACAAAAAATTATTTTTTTGATTTATATAAAGGTACCGTAGAGCAAGCTTCACCAAACATAATTGACTTAGCGATAGGTTGTAATTTTGCAATTAAAAAAGCAAAGGCAGAATTAGGAATTGGTTTTTCTGCACATCCTTTAATAATTACTGGGCAATCTGTAAAATCTTTTAAATCTACAAAATTTAATAATTCTTGATATAAGACTGTTTCTAATAATTCTAAATCTCCAATGACTACTTTGTTAGCAAAAGGTGTTATTTCTGCAGCGATTAACATAAAAGCCCAAGAAGGAACAATAGCGTCTACAGAGCAAGTTATGGCAACAAAACAATTTTTATATTGAGACCAATCGTGGTTTTTAACAGATGCTCTAAAGTCTTTTTCTTTTAAAATAAGCTCTTCAAATAGCCAGTCTTTAATATCAAACACAACTCTTTTTCCTTCGGGATAAATTTCCTCAAGATCAAATGTTTTTAGTTTGCTATTTGCAACTCTATTTATAATTTCTTTTGCCATCTTTTGTTATTAGTTTCAGAGTTAAGATTCTTTTTTGTTCCTGATCTAAATGATATCAGTATTCAAAATTATATTGAATACTGATATATTGAATACTTTTTAAAGCATTCCTAATTCTAACTTTGCTTCTTCGCTCATCATTTCTGACGTCCAAGTTGGGTCGAAAGTAATTTCTACCTCACAGCTGTTAATTTCTTTTAAAGACTTTACTTTTTCTTCAATGTCAACAGGTAAGCTTTCTGCTACAGGGCAATTTGGTGATGTTAAGGTCATTAATATCTTAGCATTGTTTTCTTCAGAAACAAAAACATCATAAATTAAACCTAATTCATAGATGTCTACAGGTATTTCTGGATCGTAAATTGTTTTTAAAACTGCTACAATTTTGTCTCCAATTTCTTCTAATTCTTTATCTGTCATTATGTAATTTCTTAATTTGCTAGTTTTGTTTGTTGTGCAATTGCATACATTTTTATTTGCTTTACCATAGAAACCAATCCATTTGCTCTTGTTGGGCTTAAATGTTCTTTTAAACCAATTTCATCTATAAAAGTGGTTTCGGCAGCTAAAATATCTGCTGGTTTTTGTTCTGAGAATACGCGCAATAATAATGCCACAATTCCTTTGGTTAAAATTGCATTGCTATCTGCAGTAAATTTTAATTTATCAGCATCTAATTCAGAATATAACCACACTTTAGATTGGCAACCTTTTATTAAGTTTTCATCTAATTTATGTTGCTCAGATATAATAGGTAAAGATTTACCAAGTTCTATGATATATTCATAGCGTTCCATCCAATCATCAAACATAGAAAACTCGTCAATAATTTCTTCTTGTATTTCTTTAATAGTCATTTTTAAAACTTATTTTTGCACTTTTAAAAAGCGATTTTTGTAAGATACAAAATTACGCATAAAATCTAAGAAATGAGTAAATTATTAGCAGTTGGTACTGTAGCTTTTGATGCTATTGAAACACCTTTTGGTAAAACAGATAAAATTTTAGGCGGTTCTGGAACTTTTGTAGGTTTGGCAGCATCTCAATTTGGAGTAGAAACAGGCGTTGTTTCTGTTGTTGGAGGAGATTTTCCTGCTTCGTACCTAGAAATGATGAATTCTAAAGGAATTAATACCGATGGAATTGAGGTTGATAAAAATGGAAAAACTTTTTTCTGGAGTGGAAAATATCATAATGATATGAATTCTAGGGATACTCTAATTACAGAATTAAATGTTTTAGAAACCTTTACACCCGTTGTACCAGAAAATTTTAAAGATGCTGGTATTGTAATGTTAGGAAATTTACACCCATTAACGCAAGCATCTGTTTTAGATCAGATGAATGAAAAGCCAAAATTGATAGTTTTAGATACTATGAATTTTTGGATGGACATTGCTTTAGATGATTTGCATACCGTTTTAAAAAGAGTAGATGTAATTACTATTAATGATGAAGAAGCAAGACAATTATCTGGAGAATACTCTTTGGTAAATGCAGCTAAGAAAATTCATGCGATGGGACCTAAGTATGTAGTTATTAAAAAAGGAGAACATGGCGCTTTATTGTTTAATGAAGGAAAAATGTTTTTCGCACCAGCTTTACCGTTGGCAGAAGTTTTTGATCCAACAGGAGCAGGAGATACTTTTGCAGGAGGTTTTTGTGGGTATTTAGCAAAAACAGAAGATATTTCTTTTGAAAATATGAAAAATGCAATTATCTACGGTTCTAATTTAGCTTCTTTCTGCGTAGAGAAGTTTGGTACAGAACGCATGCAAGAGCTTACAGTAAAAGAAGTTAAAGTGCGCTTACAAGCTTTTAAAGAATTAACACAATTTGATATAGAATTATCTTAATTTTAATCCGCAGTTTCGACTGCGGATTTTTTTTTCTTGATACAACACTAGATTTAACAACACACAACACAACAAAAAATTAGATACAATGAGTGATGCTATTAAACACGAATGTGGAATTGCACTTGTTCGATTAAAGAAACCTTTACAATTTTATAAAGATAAATACGGTTCTGCTTTCTACGGAATTAATAAGATGTATTTATTAATGGAAAAACAACACAATCGTGGTCAAGATGGTGCTGGTTTTGCAAGCGTTAAATTTAATGTAGAGCCAGGAACTAGATATATTAGTAGGGTTCGTTCTAATAAATCGCAACCAATACAAGACGTTTTTGCTCAAATTAACGATCGCTTAAATAATGTCCTAGAGGAAAATCCGGATAAAAAAGACGACGTTGCATGGCAAGAAGAAAATATGCCATACATCGGTAATTTATTTTTAGGACATGTTCGTTACGGTACTTTTGGTAAAAATAGTATCGAGAGTGTGCATCCTTTTTTACGCCAAAGTAACTGGAAACATCAAAACCTAATAGTTGCCGGTAACTTTAATATGACAAATTCTAAACAGTTGTTAGAAGAATTGGTAGAATTAGGGCAACATCCAAAAGAGTTTACAGATACGGTAACTGTAATGGAGAAAATTGGGCATTTTTTAGAAGATGAAGTGGCTAAGCTATATCAAAAAGCGAAGAAAAAAGGGTTTAGTAAAATAGACGCTTCTCCTTTTATTGAAGAAAATTTAAGCATTAAAAAAGTTTTAAAAAGATCTTCTAAAAATTGGGACGGTGGTTATGCAATGGCAGGTTTGGTTGGTCATGGAGACGCATTTGTGTTGCGTGATCCTAACGGAATTAGACCAACGTATTTTTATGAAGATGAAGAAGTTGTAGTTGTAGCTTCAGAAAGACCTGTAATACAAACTGTGTTTAATGTAAAAATAGAAGATGTTCAAGAATTAGAAAGAGGGCATGCTTTAATTATTAAGAAAAACGGTAAAACATCTATTAAAGAAGTATTAGAGCCAAGAGAGAAAAAATCTTGTTCTTTTGAACGTATTTATTTTTCTAGAGGAAGTGATGCATCCATTTATGAAGAAAGAAAAAATTTAGGAAAATTAGTGTTTCCAAAGATTTTGAAATCGATTGATAGCGATATTTCTAACACTGTTTTTTCATACATACCAAACACTGCAGAAACTTCTTTCTACGGAATGACGGAAGCTGCGGAAGATTTATTAAATCAGCAAAAAACAGCAAAAATTTTAGAAGGAGGAACAAAGTTATCTGCGGAAAGAGTTACAGAAATTCTATCTGAAAGACCTCGCTTTGAAAAAATAGCGATTAAAGATGCGAAACTAAGAACTTTTATTGCTGATGATAGTAGTAGAGATGATTTGGTAGAACACGTGTATGATATTACGTATGGTGTTGTAAAACCAACAGATAATCTTGTTATTATAGATGATAGTATTGTTCGTGGAACGACATTAAAGAAAAGTATTATTAAGATTTTAGATAGATTAAGCCCTAAAAAAATAGTAGTAGTTTCTTCTGCACCACAAATTCGTTACCCAGATTGTTACGGAATTGATATGGCTAGAATTAATGATTTTATTGCCTTTAAGGCAGCAATTGAGTTGTTAAAAGATACAAATCAGGAAAGTGTTATAGACGAGGTTTATAAAAAGTCGAAAGCACAGCAATCTAAAAAAGATGAAGAAATAGTAAATTTTGTAAAAGGAATTTACGATCCTTTTACTACAGAAGAAGTTTCAGCTAAGATTGCTCAAATGCTAAAAACAGAAGATATAAAAGCAGATGTTGAGGTTATTTACCAAACGGTAGAAAATTTACACATAGCTTGTCCAGATAATTTAGGTGATTGGTATTTTACAGGAGATTATCCAACTCCAGGAGGTCATAGGGTTGTAAACGAGGCGTTTATTAATTATTATGAAGGGAATGATAAAAGAGCTTATTAATTTGTAAATAAACGAATGTTTTTTTAACTTGTTGAAAAATTATCTAATTACTTAAGAATAACTCCCCAGAGAATATCTTAAGTGTAGTATTAGCACAATCTATAATTATGTTAAAACAAGCACAACAAAGAGTTTATATTCTTTTCCTTTTATTAGGAATAGTCACTTTTGGTCAAACCACAGTAATTATTAATGAAGATTTTTCTGGAGGTGTCTTACCTACAGGATGGAATAATATAGATAATGGAAGTAGTCCTATTTCAGGTCAAATTTGGGAATTTAATTCAGCAAGAGGAATAAGTGCTGGTGATATTAATGGTAATTATGCTATTTTAAATAGTGATAATTATGGTAATGGAAACAGTCAAAATGCAACTTTAGAAACACGTGAATTTGATACAGGGATATACGACGTTATTACTTTAGAATTTGATTATCAATATAGAGATTATCAATCTCCAGAATCTTGTATCGTTGAAGTTTTTAATGGTGCCACTTGGGAAACAGTTGCTAGTTACACAACTAATTCTGGAGCTAATTATATAGCTGTGGACAATGGAGCCACACATGTTATTTTAAATATTACAACTCAATCGAATGCTGCGTCAAATGTAAAAGTTAGGTTTACTTATACTGGTGATTGGGATTATTGGTGGGCAATAGACAATGTTAAGGTTACCGGAGAAACCGTTCCAACAAATACTACTCATTTAGGTCCTGGAGGAGTCGGTGGAACGGATGGTGGTACTAGTTTAGTTTTATGGTTGAACGCCAATGATATTAATGCTGATGGTATAACAACAAATAATCCTGCAAATTCTTCACCTTTAGTTTCTTGGAATGATTTAAGTGGATATGCCAATAGTTACACTCAAGGAAATACTGCAAATCAACCAACATTTAATAAAACCTCAATAAACGGATATCCAGCAGCAAATTTTGATGGAAGTGATTTTATGAGTGGTTCTGATAATAGTTATAATGAAGGTACAGCTTTATTTGTATTGAATGCATCAGACTTTACTAGTAGATCTAGGCTTTTTAATAAAGCAGGAAGTACCTCGATTAGATTTGAACAATGGAATAATTCTGGAAATATAGGATTTACAAGGTACGGAGTGGCTGATTATGACAGTGGAATTAATTCTCCTTTTGGATTAGATGCTATTTTAAGTTTTTCTAAACAAAGTGCTGCTAATTCATATGAAATAAGAAAACTAACAGATACTTTAGAAGACTCATTTACGCTTAATGTTGGCAGTACTACAGCCCCTATTTCCACTATTGAATTCGGGAATTTTACAAATGGAAATGTCTCAGAAATAATAGTGTATTCAACGGTTTTAAACATGACAGAGAAAATTATTACCGATAATTATTTGACAGCTAAATACGGTTTAACTCTTCAAAATAATGATTTTTACACGCAAGACAATTCAGGATTTAATTTTGATCATGATGTTGCAGGAATAGGACAAGCAACAGACGGTTCAAATCATACAGATTCTCAAGGAACAGGAATTGTAAGAATGTATAACCCTAGTGCTTTGGCTAATGATGAATTTTTATTTTGGGGAAGAGATAATAAAGCAACAACCACCTTTGTTACAAATACTAGTAATTATCAAGAAAGAATATCTACAAAATGGAGAGTAAGTAAAAGAAATGATGTTGGTAGTGTTAGCTTTATTTTAGATTTAAATGGAATAGATATTTCTGGAAAACAATTATGTTCAGCCTTAAAATTGGTTGTAGATAATGATGGCGATTTATTGTCTCCAACGTCTACTTATGAATTAACAGATGTTGGAGGAGGCTTTTATAAAGCAAGCAATGTCGTTTTTGCAGATAACGATTACTTTACAATTGAATATCAGGACTTAATTGTTGTAGATGGAACGAAATTTTATAACGGTTCTGGTGCATTGAGCGTACCAAATAATTCTGATAGTTGTTATAAGTTGTTAGTTAAATCTACTGCAACTGGTACCTTAGCACTAACCGAAAATGCAAATGTTAGAGAAGTAGAGGTGGAAGCTGGAGGGAAATTGGTAATTAACTCAAACCTAGGGCTAGAAGTTGCACATGGAGTTCAGTTAAATGGAGATATAAGATTAATTGGCGGAGCACAGTTAATGCAAACCCATTTAGGAACGTCGACAATTACAGGTTCGGGAAAATTGTATGTTGATCAAAACTCTGAAGTTGAAAGTATATACCTCTATAATTATTTTTCATCACCAGTAGCAACTGTTGGCCAAAATAATTATACAGTTGCAAGCGTAATGAAAGATGGTACAACACCAACTTCATTAAGTTCTTTGCCATCAGATATAGGTTTTATTGCTGGGTTAGACGGTAATTTTAATGGGTCTCCAATACAGTTAGCGAATCGTTGGATATATACGTATGATGATTTAGGAAGCGGAACATATGCTTATGATAATAATTCAGGAATCGGAAGTACAAAAGTAATAAACCCAGGTAAAGGCTATATTTTAAAAGGACCAGGAAGAGCACAAAATTACACATTTGTTGGAACTCCAAATGATGGAAACTATACATATACAGGTGTTCCTTCAGGTGTAAATGTTTTGATCGGTAACCCTTATCCATCAGCATTTAATATACAAAAGTTTCTAACAGACAACTCATCTATTGGAGCTACGGCTTATTTGTGGCAACAAGCAGATGTTAGTAATGCAGAAGACGTTCTTGGACATTATAGTAGTGGTTATAATGGTGATTATGCAACTATAAATACATCTACCTCTACACAAGCAACTGCGCCAACGCAAGTTGATGTTGTTATTGAAGCCGAAAGTGCAATATTAGGAGGAGGTAGTTCAATTGTTGGTGATAAAGTAGAGTTGACTTCTGCTAGCGATAATCTTAGCTTTAACTTTAATAAACTATCTAAGCCTGTAGATGGTATATATATCGTTTATGAATCTCTATCTTCTAAAAATATAGATATAGATATTAATAGTGTTAGTCAATTAACAAGTGTAAATCTACCAAATACATCTGGTGTTTTAACTACCCTTAAAGTACTAGTAACAATTCAGCCAGACGATATTGTCTTATTAAAATCTAACGATGCAAATCTAACTGCTATAGATAAGGTTTTTGGGAGGCAAGAATATTCATATACAGCGCCGCCATTTAATCATTTGGCAATTGCTCAGGGTTTTTTCTTTAATACCGATAATGCAGGTGACTTGTTGTTTAATAATAGTCAAAGAGCTTTGGTTCCTGAAGGTACAGGAGGTTCTTATTTTTTAAAAACGAGTAAAAAAGATAAAATTGATGATTTGCCTATATTAAAATTAGGAATGGATTTTTCTCCAATTTTAAATCAAGTTTACCATAAGCAAATAGCTATTTCATTCAAAGAAGGAAACTCATTTGATTATGATAGAGGTTTTGATAGTAAAATATCAGATAGGCAAGTAACAGATATGTATTGGAAATTTCCAGAGGACGATAGTTTTTATACAATAGCAGGGGTGGAACAAATTAAAGAAAATTTAGAAATTCCTTTAGAAATAATTATAGAGAAAGCTCAAACTGTAAGTATTAATATTGATAAAACTCAAAATATAAATAATCTTATTTACTTAAAAGATACCAAATTAGATTTGACCTATAATTTAATGAATTCATCAGCAAAACTTAATTTAGATGCTGGGTTGTACGAAAATAGGTTTTATATTGTTTTTAAGGAATCTACCTTAAGTATTGAAGACGACTTTTTAATGAATTCATTTAAAGTATACCATAATAGAAAACTAAAAGAATTAACAATTCAAAATAATACTGAGACAAACATAAAGCAGGTGCTTGTTTACAATCTTTTAGGTCAAAAAATAATAGAAGTTAATGATGAATTTCAACTAAATAAAAAAGAGGTTATATTAAAAACAAACAGCCTAAGTAATTCTATTTATATAATAACAATAGAAACTGAAGAAGGAGTAGTTTCAAAGAAGTTTTTTTAAAGAGAGCTTTTACAAGCACAAAAAAAGCATCCAATTAATTGGATGCTTTTTTTTAATTTATAAGTAAATCACTTCTTGTATAAAAAAGGAGATACTAAAGGTAACTTATTTTGCTTCAGCATATCTGCGTTCAACTTCATTCCAGTTAATTACATTAAAAAATGCATCAATATAATCTGGTCTTCTGTTTTGGTAGTTTAAGTAATATGCATGTTCCCAAACGTCTAATCCTAAAATAGGAGTTCCTCCACAAGTAACACCCGGCATTAATGGGTTGTCTTGGTTTGGTGTAGAACAAACTTCTACTTTACCGCCTTTATGTACACATAACCAAGCCCAACCAGAACCGAATTGTGTTGCAGCAGCTTTAGAAAAAGCTTCCATAAATGCTTCTTTAGAGCCAAAAGCAGCTTCAATAGCGTCTTTTAATTCTCCAGAAAGGTATCCTTTGTCTTCAGGGTTCATTACTGTCCAAAATAATGAATGATTGTAAAAACCACCACCATTGTTTCTAACAGCGCCATTACTCATGTCAAGATTAGTTAAAATATCTTCAATAGACTTTCCCTCTAAATCAGTTCCTTCAATTGCTCCGTTTAATTTTGTTGTATATCCGTTGTGATGTTTGCTATGGTGAATTTCCATAGTTTTAGCATCTATATTTGGTTCTAATGCATCATATGCATATTCTAACTCTGGTAACTTAAAAGCCATTTTTTTATATTTTTAAAGTTCGTATTTGTTTTTTGCTAGTGTAAATTTACTTAATATGTTACAATTTCCCAAAATATTAAGCCCTTGTTAACTTATAACAGTATAAATAAGATTTATTCACCAAACTTTTGCATAAATTCTTCTACTTTATTTACCATATTTTTGCTTCCACAGATAAAAGGAACTCTTTGGTGAAGTTCTGTAGGTTCAACATCCATTGTTCTTGTATAACCATCAGAAGATTTACCATTTGCTTGTTCTGCAATAAAAGCCATTGGGTTACATTCGTACAATAAACGTAATTTTCCATTCGGGTTTCTAGATCCTTTTGGGTACATATAGACACCACCTTTAATCATATTTCTATGAAAATCTGAAACTAAAGAACCAATATACCTACTGGTGTAAGGTCTTTCTCCTTCCTCTTCTTGACAGTATTTTATATATTTTTTGATTCCTAAAGGGAAGTCTAAATAATTTCCTTCATTTACAGAATAAATATTTCCATCTTCAGGAAAAGTCATGTTTGGGTGTGATAAATAAAAGGTACCAATTGCTGGGTTTAATGTAAAACCGTTTACACCATCTCCAGTTGTATATACCAACATTGTAGAGGTTCCGTATACTACATAACCAGCAGCAACCTGTTTGTTTCCTTTTTGTAAAAAATCTTCTAATTTAACAGGAGTTCCTGCCGGTGTAACGCGTCTAAATATAGAAAATATAGTTCCTACAGATACATTAACATCAATATTAGAAGAGCCGTCTAAAGGGTCAATTAAAACTACATATTTATTCTGGTTATTTTCATCTTGACTATTAATTGCCACAAAATCATCCTCTTCTTCACTTGCAATACCACAGACTATATTTCTTTTTGTAAGTGTTTGTATAAACTTTTCATTAGCATAAACATCTAACTTCTGTTGGTCTTCACCTTGTATGTTTGTGTCTCCGGCAGCACCAGTAATATCTACTAAACCAGCTTTGTTTACTTCATGATTTACTACTTTTGCAGCTAATCTTATAGAATTAATTAATCTAGAAAGTTCTCCAGAAGTGTATTTAAATGAGTCTTGATTTTCGATAATAAACTCACCTAAAGTTTGATTTTTTTTTGCCATTTTTAAGAATTTGTTCAACGTTACAAAGATGCTATTTTTTTTTAACTAAATCGTTTTCGCTACATAGGTTTTTCCTCCTAAAAAAAGAAAAAGTTAGCTGTAAGCTATGAATTTTGAACAAATTAAAAAGAAATGTTCAAAAACACTAAATATTTTTAACTGATTTCAAAAAAACTATCTTTGATTAAAATTAAAATAATATGGACTTTAAAGTAAGATTAGGGCAAGAAAAAGACATGCAAGCTGTTTTTAATTTAATTACTGAATTGGCCGTTTTTGAAAAAGAACCAGAAGCTGTAGAAATTACAGTAGCAGATTTGGTTAGAGATGGTTTTTCCGAAGCTCCAAAGTTTAAAGTATTTGTTGCAGAACAAGAAAACAATATCATAGGAATCGCTTTGTTTTACGAACGTTTTTCTACATGGAAAGGGCGTAGTATACATTTAGAAGATTTAATGGTTACAAAAAGTAAGCAAAAAATTGGAGCAGGAAAAGCATTGTATTCCGCAGTTTTAAAATATGCTTATGACAATAACTTTAACAGAGTTGCTTGGGAAGTAATTGATTGGAACACCAATGCAATTGAGTTTTACAAAAGTACAGGCGCAACTTATTTAAATAATTGGTCTGTGGTGCAAATGAATAAAGAAAATTTAGTAAAATTTATTCAAAATAATTAAGTAAATATATCATTTTGAATGATTTTGATACATGAAAAATGTATTTAAAATTTATCTATAAATGATGATTTAACTAACAATTTTCTTAAATTATAATTAAAAATGAAGATTTTTAAATTTGGTGGAGCGTCTACAAAAGATGCAGCAAGTGTAAAAAACGTAATTAGTATTTTACAAAATGAAGGTACAGATAATACAGTGGTTGTAATTTCTGCTATGGGAAAAATTACAAATGCTTTTGAAGAGGTTATCGATGCTTATTACAATAAAACAGAAAAGTTATCAGAAAAATTAGGAGTTATTGAAAACTATCATAAAAACATAATGGATGGCTTATTTGATAAAAATGATGAGATTTATAAGGAAATTAATATTCTCTTAGGAGAGTTAAGCTGGTTCTTAGCAAGAAATACTTCGCAAAGATATAACTATGTTTACGATCAAATTATCTGTTTTGGCGAACTTTTGTCAACCAAAATTGTAAGTGCATATCTAACCAAAGTAGGAATTGAAAATAATTGGTTTGATGTAAGAAACTATATAAAAACCGATAGTAATTATAGAGATGCAAAAGTAGACTGGGACTTGACACAAGATATTATTAGCAATAAATTAGACGCTTCTAAACTAAATATTACGCAAGGTTTTATTGCTGCAAATGACACTGAGAACACCACCACCTTAGGTAGAGAAGGTTCAGATTATACGGCTGGTATTTTTGCTTACTGTTTAGATGCGGAAAGTGTAACTATTTGGAAAGATGTTCCTGGGGTTTTAAATGCAGATCCAAGAGTTTTTGAAGAAACTACTCTGTTAGAGCAAATTTCTTATGAAGAAGCAATTGAAATGGCTTTTTACGGAGCTTCTGTAATTCATCCTAAAACATTACAGCCATTAGAACGAAAAGGAATTCCGTTACTTGTGCGTTCTTTTATCAACCCAAAAGAAACAGGTACAAGAGTTACTCAGGGTACAAGATTAGTGCCTTATATTCCTTGTTTTATTGTAAAGAAAGACCAGGTTTTAGTTTCTATTTCTGCGTTAGATTTCTCTTTTATGGTAGAAAATAACATTAGCTATATTTTTCAGAAATTACACGATTATCAATTAAAAGTAAATTTAATTCAGAATTCTGCTATCAGTTTTTCTGTTTGTATTGATAATAAATTTAACACCTTTGATGCCTTTTATGAAGAGTTGAAAAAGGAATTTAAGATAGAAGTTCAGAAAGGGGTTGATTTGTTTACCGTGCGCCATTTTGATGATAAAGCTATTGACAGTATAGAAGAAAAAGGAAAATCATTATTAACACAGGTAAATAAGGAGACGATTCAGATAGTGCTAGCAACAATATAGATAGAAAAGTTAGTACGTTGTTTTATAGGATTTATTGTATTATTTATATTCGGTTTATGCGGTTAAGTAGCAAAGTAATTTTATAAATAGAAAGATATTTCAGTTTTCTAAATTCCACAAAATTCATGCCTATAGGGTGTTTTGGCAATAAATTAATAAATTAATATTTCTTTTTAGTATATTTGCAATTACGTCTAATCGTAAATTATGGCATTAGTAACATCTAAGGAAATTGCACAAGTAATTGGTTTACAGAAATTTGGGTTTTTAGGAACTTTTGTCGGTTGGATTCTTTTAAGGATACTTCGCATATCATCTATCAATAAAATTTATGAAAACAACAAAAACAAATCTGATTTAGATTTTTTAAACGGAATCTTAGATGATTGTAAGATAAAATTCGAAATACCTGAAGATGATTTAAAAAGGATTCCTAAAGAAGGACCATTTATTACAGTTTCAAATCACCCTTTGGGCGGAATTGATGGCGTTTTATTGTTAAAGTTGTTAATTGAAAAAAGAGCAGATTATAAAATAATTGCTAATTTTTTACTGCACAGAATAGCGCCTTTAAAGCCTTATGTAATGCCGGTAAATCCTTTTGAAACAAGAAAAGATGCAAAATCTAGTGTTGCAGGTATTAAGAGTGCATTGATGCATTTAAGGGAAGGGAAACCGATGGGTATTTTCCCAGCCGGAGAAGTTTCTACTTATAAAGACGGAAAGTTAAATGTAGATAAACCTTGGGAAGAAGGCGCAGTAAGGTTTATTAAAAAAGCAAATGTACCTGTAATTCCTATTTATTTTCACGCAAAAAATAGTAGGTTATTTTATATTTTATCTAAGTTTTCCGATACTTTAAGAACTGCAAAACTACCATCTGAGGTGATGTATCAAGGAGGTAGAGTTATTAAAGTAAGAATAGGAAAACCTATTTCAGTAAAAGATCAAAATGAATTTAAAGATATTGCTGCTTTCTCAGAATTTATTAGAAAGAAAACGTACATGTTGGCGAATCCTTTTGAGAAAGCCCATAAATTAATTTCTAGGGGAAATATTAAGATTAAAAAAACTGCTAGAAAAATAACACTTCAAAGAAATTCAGAATTCTTTGTAAAAGAGATAAATGCATTAAGAGACAAAGATAGCAGACTGTTAGAAAGTAAGAATTATGAAGTCTTTTTTGCTAGAGCTAAAGACATTCCTAATTTATTACATGAAATAGGTAGATTGCGTGAAATTACTTTTAGAGCTGTTGGTGAAGGTACCAATAAAGAAATAGATTTAGATAAGTTCGATAAATATTACCACCATTTATTACTGTGGGATTCTGTAGAAGGTAAATTGGCAGGTGCTTATAGAATGGGACTTGGAAGAGAGATTTATAAAAAACACGGAATCAATGGTTTTTATGTACAAACCTTGTTTAGAATTGAGCCCGAATTGCATCAAATGATGGAAAATACAATAGAAATGGGTAGAGCTTTTATTATTGGTGAATACCAGCAGAAACCAATGCCTCTATTTTTATTATGGAAAGGAATTGTACATGTAACATTGCGTTATCCTGAATATAAATATTTAATGGGTGGTGTTTCAATTAGTAATCAATTTTCAGATTTCTCGAAATCTTTGATGATTGAGTTTATGAAATCACATTATTACGATCCGTATATTGCACAATATATTCGTCCTAAGAAAGAATTTAAAGTGAAGCTAAAAGATGGTGATAAAGATTTTGTATTTGATGCAACCAAAGCAGATATGCAAAAATTCGATAAAATTATCGATGAAATTGAACCAGGAGCATTAAGAATACCTGTGTTAATTAAAAAGTATGTGAAGCAGAATGCACGTTTGGTAGCATTTAATGTAGATCCTAAATTTAACAATGCAGTAGACGGTTTAATGTATATTAAGGTAGCAGACATACCAGAAAGTACAGTAAAACCTGTGATGGAAGAATTTCAAGCAGAGTTAGAGCGTAAGGCTACGGAGCTTCAGAAAGACAAATAATTTTGTTTTTATTTGGGCGTTACCCGAAAAGGGTCGGGCTTTACGTTGCAAGTCCTCGTTCGTTCCTCTCTGTGGGCTTTTCTCTACAATCCCTAACGCAGGCTAGTCTATAGAGGTAAGTTTTTTTTAATTATTTCTTTTCTTGTTAATATTATTTGTTAACGTTCGTTTTAACTAGTGGTATTCTGGGGGTAAAAACTTTAATGGTACTTGTTGCAAAGGGTTACTTGTAGTTATTTTTTGACTTAATTAGCCATAATTTACTCATAAACCTGACAAAAAAGCAGTCTTTTTTCATTTGGTATAGTTTTCGCTTTTAGAGTAAGAGTACTAAAACAAAACACATGAAAACATTTTTAAAAATTTTGTTAACAGCACTTGCAGTAATTGTGTTGGCTAATATTTTACCAGGTGTAGCAGTTTCTGGTTATGTTTCTGCAATTATAGTTGCAGCAGTAATTGCATTGCTAAACATGATTGTAAGACCTTTGTTAATCTTCTTTACATTGCCAGCAACAATCGTCACTTTTGGTCTATTTATCTTTGTAATAAATGCAATTATAATCATTTTGGCAGACAAATTAGTAACTGGTTTTACGGTTTCAGGCTTTTGGACAGCTTTATTTTTTAGTATTTTACTATCTATATTTAGATCTGCATTGTTTTCGTTACTAAAGGAAGATAAGAGAATTAATAACTAATTTTTTATTGGAGGTTTTGCTGAGAACTCTTCAGAATATTTCCGAAGAAAAAAAAGAATAATACTATAATTAAACTAATGATAATCAGTGTAATTAGAATTTATAATATTTAGCATTTTAGATATTTCTATGTGAAATAGAACAGATTAAACACTTGTTAGCTAATTATTTTTTAATTAATTTTGCACTCGATTTTTTTAAGATAAAAGAACAAAGAAATGAATATTACAAGAGAAAATAGAGATGCGTTAAACGCAGTTGTAAAAGTTGATATTGTTGCAGATGACTATCAAGCAAAAGTTTCAGCACTGTTAGAAGATCACCGTAAAAAAGCAAATGTTCCTGGTTTTAGAAAAGGACAAGTGCCAATGGGAATGATTAAAAAGCAGTATGGTAAATCTTTAATGATAGATGAGGTTAACAAGGTTTTACAAGCATCTTTAAATACATATTTACAAGAAGAAAAGTTAGAGCTTTTAGGTAATCCGTTACCTAGAGTTAAAGAAGATTTTAACTGGGATGCAGAAACGCTTTCTTTTGAGTTTGAATTAGGTTTAGCGCCACAATTTGATGTAGATTTAAAATCTAAAAAGAAAGTAACAGAATACAATATTATTGCTACAGAAGAATTACTAGACGAAGAAATGAAGAATATTCAAATTCGTTATGGTAAGGTTTCTCCTCTAGAAGAAGCTACTGCAGACTCTAACATAACGGGTGCTTTTGTAAATGAGGAAAAAGAAATCAATAAAAAAGGGACTTTCTTAGTAAGTGATTTGCAAGGTAAAAAGAACGAAAAGAAGTTTATTGGAGCTAAAATTGGTGATGTAATTGAGTTAGAGACTAAGAAATTATTTGAAAACGATCATAAATTACAACAAATTTTAGAAGTTTCTCATGATGAAATTCACGATTTAGACATTCCTGTTACTTTAACAATAGAAGAGGTTACAAAGACCGAACCAGCAGATTTAGATAAAGAGTTGTTCGATAAATTATTCCCTGATGGAAGTGTTTCTAATGCAGAAGAATTAAGAGCAAAAATTAAAGAAGACGCAGAAAAGCAATTCAAGCAACAAGGAGATCAACAATTATTAAATGCAATTACAGAGCACTTAGTTGAAACAACAAAGTTTGATTTGCCGTCAGAATTTTTACAAAAATGGTTGCAAAATGCTGGTGAGAAACCATTAACGGCTGAAGAAGCTAAAGCTGAATTTGATAAATCTGAAACAGGTTTACGTTACCAATTAATCGAAGGAAAGATTATGAAGGATAATGATATTAAATTAGAGTATACAGAATTGGTAGAATATGCAAAAGGATTTATCCGTACGCAGATGGCTCAGTTTGGTAACATGAATCCAGAAGAAAAAGAATTGGACGAAATTGCTGGTAGAATTTTACAAAATCAAGAAGAAGCTCAGAAATTACAATCTCAATTAATTAGTCAGAAATTATTGGCTTTTTACAAAGAAAACATGAGTTTTAAAACAAAAGAACTTTCTTACGAAGCGTTTACAAAAGAAGTTTATAAGTAGTCTTAGGCTATTTTTAGAATCTCACTAGGTTGTTTTTAACTACGTGTAGATATATAAAAATAAAAACCTGAATTGTTAGATTCAGGTTTTTTTACCGACAAACTGAAACAAAATAGTAAGAAATAGTTCTTATATTTACAAAACAAATATTAAAAGAAGCAGAATAATGGATTACGGAAAAGAGTTCGAGAAATACGCAACAAAACATCACGGAATTAGTAGTACCAATTATACAAAAATAACAAGTAGTTTAACGCCATACATTATGGAAGAACGTCAAATGAACATCACTCAAATGGATGTTTTTTCACGTTTAATGATGGACAGAATTATTTTCTTAGGAACAGGAATTAACGATCAAGTAGCTAATATTATTCAGGCGCAATTATTGTTCTTAGAAAGTGTAGATGCAAATAAAGATATTTCAATTTATATAAACTCTCCTGGAGGAGGCGTATATGCAGGTTTAGGTATTTATGATACAATGCAATTTATAAAACCAGATGTTGCAACAATTTGTACAGGAATGGCAGCTTCTATGGGTGCTGTCTTAATGTGTGCAGGAGAAAAAGGAAAACGTTCTGCGTTACCACACTCTAGAATTATGATTCACCAACCTTTAGGTGGGGCGCAAGGGCAAGCTTCTGATATTGAAATTACTGCGAGAGAAATTATAAAGTTAAAAGATGAATTGTATGAAATTATCTCAAACCATTCTGGTCAAACTTTAGAAAAAGTACACAATGATTCTGATAGAGATTATTGGATGAGAGCAGATGAAGCAAAAGTATACGGAATGATTGATGAAGTCTTAGAGAGAAAGAAATAAATAGTTTGCAATAAGCAATAAGCGATCTGTAGTACGCCCTTAAAAGTGCTGCTGTCTAACGCTTAAAGCCTAAGGCCTAAAGCAAGGAATAATGTCGAAAGAAGAAAATTTAGAATGTTCGTTTTGCGGACGAAAAAAAGCAGAAACCGACTTGCTAATTGCAGGTATGGATGCTCATATTTGTGATAAATGTATAGAACAAGCACATGGTATTGTAGAGGAAGAAGTTTCTGAAACAAAAACGAATGGTTTGTCTAAAGACTTAACACTTAGAAAGCCGATACAAATTAAAGAGTTCTTAGATCAATATATTATTGGTCAAGATGAAACAAAGCGTTCTATGTCTGTTGCTGTTTATAATCATTATAAGAGATTATTGCAGACAAAAGATAGTGAAGATGATGATGTTGAGATCGAAAAATCTAACATTGTTTTAGTAGGTGAAACCGGAACAGGAAAAACCTTAGTAGCAAAAACAATTGCAAGAATGCTAAACGTACCCTTTGCTATTGTAGACGCAACTGTATTAACACAAGCAGGATATGTTGGTGAAGATGTAGAAAGTATTTTAAGTAAATTGTTGCAAGCTGCAGACTATGATGTAGAAAAGGCGCAAAGGGGTATTATTTTTATTGATGAAATTGATAAAATTGCCAGAAAAGGAGACAACCCATCTATAACAAGAGATGTTTCTGGTGAAGGTGTTCAGCAAGCATTATTAAAATTACTAGAAGGAACCGTTGTAAATGTTGCACCTAAAGGTGGAAGAAAGCATCCTGAACAGAAATTTATAGAGGTAGACACCAAAGAGATTTTATTTATTGCGGGTGGAGCATTTTCTGGAATTGAAAGATTTATTAGCAAGCGTTTAAACATGCAAGCGGTAGGTTTTACAGCATCTTTAGATGATGATAAAGTAGATGAAGAGAACTTGTTAAAATACATTATCCCTTCAGATTTAAAAGCATTTGGTTTAATTCCTGAAATTATTGGACGTTTACCTGTTTTAAGCTACATGAATCCTCTAGATGCTATTACATTAAGAGCCATTTTAACAGAACCTAAAAATGCTATTATAAAACAATATTCTAAGTTGTTTACAATGGATGAAGTTGATTTTACAATAGAAGAAGGAGCGTTAAATTATATTGTAGAAAAAGCGGTTGAATATAAACTAGGTGCAAGAGGTTTGCGTTCTTTATGTGAAGCAATTTTTACAGATGCCATGTTTGAGCTACCTAGTTCAGATGAAAAAATATTTAATGTTACCAAAGAATATGCAGAAGCAAAATTAACGAACACTGCATTGAAGAAATTAAAAGCAGCTTCGTAATTTTATAAAATGTTACATCGAGCAAGTCGAGATGAAAAATAAAACCTCACTATTATAATGTAGTGAGGTTTTTTTTATTTTATCAAAATGAAAAATATTAGAAACATCTAATTCTTATATTTGTATTCCTTTTTAATACGCCACTAAATGATATCAAGAAGTACCATAGACCGAGTTTTTGAGACCGCAAGAGTAGAAGAGGTTATTGGAGAGTTTGTTCAACTAAAAAAAGCAGGAAGTAATTTCAAAGGGTTAAGTCCGTTTGTAGATGAAAAATCACCTTCATTTGTAGTATCTCCAGTAAAACAAATTTGGAAAGATTTTTCTACAGGAAAAGGAGGGAATGCGATTTCATTTCTAATGGAACATGAGCATTACACATATCCTGAAGCTATTAAATGGTTAGCGAAAAGGTACAATATAGAAATAGAAGAGACAGAGCAATCTAGCGAGGAAAAAGCGCAAATGAATGAAAGGGAAAGCATGTTTATGGTTTCTACATTTGCTAAAGATTATTTTCATGATATAATGCTAAATTCTAACAAAGGAAAAGCAATCGGACTTTCTTACTTTAAAGAACGTGGTTTTACAGATGAAACTATAAAAACCTTTGAGTTAGGCTATTGTTTAGATGAATGGGATGCTTTTACAAATGCCGCTTTAGCTAAAGGATATGATTTAAAATATTTAGCTTCAACCGGAGTAACAATCGTAAAAGAGAACAGACAATTCGACCGTTTTAAAGGGCGTGTTATGTTTCCAATTCACTCTATGTCTGGTAGAATTTTAGGTTTTGGAGGTAGAATTTTAACTGCAGATAAAAAAGCAGCGAAATATTTAAACTCTCCAGAAAGCGATATTTATCATAAAAGTAAAATTTTATATGGTCTTTTTCAAGCGAAGAAAGATATAGCAAAACAAGACAATTGTTATTTGGTAGAAGGCTATACAGACGTAATTTCCTTCCATCAATCTGGGGTAGAAAATGTAGTTGCTTCCTCAGGAACGGCATTGTCGTCAGATCAAATTAGATTGGTTAATAGACTTACTAAAAATATTACGGTACTTTTTGACGGTGATGCTGCAGGAATGAGAGCTTCTATTCGTGGAATTGACATCATTCTAGAGCAAGGAATGAATGTAAAAGTGGTTCAATTTCCTGATGGAGAAGACCCAGACAGTTTTGCAAAATCACATTCAAATGCAGAGCTAAAAACTTATTTAGAAGATGCTGCACAAGATTTTATCAACTTTAAAGTTTCTCTTTTATTAAAAGATTCAAATAATGATCCTATAAAAAAAGCGGGTGTAATTAGAGATATTGTGGTAAGTATTTCTAAAATTCCTGATGGCATTCAGCGTGAAGTGTATGTGCAAGAATGTGCAAGAATTATGGAAGTTTCTGAACGTGTTTTGTTTAGTGAATTGGCACAAATTATAAAAAAAGGAGAGCAAGAAAAAAGCAAAGCAAGTAGACAACAAAGTAGATCGCAACAAGACCCTAATGAACCACCACCAGAATATTTTATGGAGCAAGAGCAAGCTAAAATGGGATTGGTAAAAGGTGGTACTTCAACAGAAAAAATAGATCAACTTTCTATTTTAGAAAAAGAAATTATTAGAATTTTATTATTATTTGGTAATGAAGTCGCCGAATTTATCGAAGAAATTGAAAATGAAGATGAACAAGGAAAAGTAACCACAACTTCAAGAAAATATAATAATAATGTTTCTGCAGAGATTTATGTGCATTTGCAAGATGATGAAACAGAATTTACAAATATTATTTTTCAAGAGATTTATACAGAGATAATCCATCAATTAAATCAATTTGAAAAATTAGAAATAGATACTTTAGTAAATCATAAAAATTCTGATATTTCATCGACAGTTACTTCTATTTTAATGGATGAAGAAAAGCATCAATTAAGCGATTGGGAGGGGCAAAATATTGAGGTAAAAACGGCTTTAGAGATCTTACCCAAGTTAGTAAGCGATGCTGTTTTTAATTTGAGAAGGGTTTTAATAGGAAAGAAAATTGAAGAGTTGGTAAAAGAAGCTAGTGCAGAAATTGCAATAGATTTAGAAACAATAAAAAGCTATACAGGTCTAAGAATCAGTCTTTTTGAGAAATTAAATAGAGTTGTATAAGGTTATTAAATTGTAAAATAAGGTGTTTTCCCCTAGGTAGTATTCATTTATAAGAATAGTTTTTTTGTATATTGCACTTGCTAAAGAAAAATACTCGATTATGAAAAGAATTTTACAACTATTAAAAATTGTTCAGTTATTTGTTTTTTTACCTTTTGAAATTTCTAAAGGCTCGAAAAAAAGAGCTTATATGAGAATCAAAAAAATGATGATTTCAGCTAATATCTTATAGAGTTTTAGAGTAAAACATAAAAAAAATCCCGTAAAATAATTTTACGGGATTTTTGTCTTTTTATTTTAATTCTTCTGGAATTTCACACAAAGGTATTGGTACCATTTTATGTTGGTTAATTCTATTTAGTCTTTCGTATATTTTAAAAACCTCTTGGTCTCTTCCTGAAAAATTGTTTTCAGTTTTTCCTTTATCTTGTTGTTTCATAGCCCATTCTAACTCGTCGTAAGAAGCGCCAATTTGATCTTCATCTGTTCTACTGTCTCCAAATAAGCCATCTGTGGGTTGTGCTTTTTGTATTGAATTGGGAACTTTTAAATAGGCTGCTAATTCATAGACTTCAGATTTCATTAAATCTGCAATCGGACTTAAATCTACACCACCGTCACCATATTTTGTGTAGAACCCTACTCCAAAATCTTCAACTTTATTACCTGTTCCCGCAACTAAATAGCTATGTAAGCCAGCAAAGTAGTATAAAGTTGTCATACGTAATCTAGCTCTTGTGTTTGCTAAAGATAAATCTACCTTTGCAGAAGATTCTGTTTGTGGAACTACGTTTTTAAAATCTTCAAAAGTAGAGGTTAAGTCTACTCTTACTTCAGAAACATTGCTAAACGCCTCTTTTAATTGTTTAATATGCTCTTCTGCTCTAGTGACCTGACTTTCTGCTTGATGAATTGGCATTTCTACACATAATGTAGGGAAACCTGTTTTTGCGCAAAGTGTAGAGGTAAGTGCAGAATCTATTCCGCCAGAAACACCAACAACAAAACCTTTTACCTTTGCGTTTTCAGCATATTCCTTTAACCAAGAAATAATATGAGTTGCTACTTTTTCTGTATTCATTAGAGAAACTATTTTAGTATTTTTATCGTTTGTAATTCTAACAGCAATATACAAAGTTTATGAGATTTTTTCTAGTGATTTTAGCGGTTTTATTCAGTTTTTTTGCGTGCAATACTAATAATATAAATAAAATAGATGTTTCTAAGGTTGATGTAAATTTTGAAGTAAAAAGATTTGATGTAGATTTTTATACTTCAGAAAGACAGGATTTAGACAAATTGAAAACAAAATATCCTTATTTTTTTCCAAAAGGAATAACAGATAGTATTTCATTTTCTAAAATGAATAATAAAGACGAGCAGGAATTGTTTATCGAAACTCAAAATATTTATAAAGACATTTCTCCTTTAGAAGAAGAGTTGAGATCACTTTTTAAACATGTTAAATATTACAATCCTAATTTTTTAGCACCAGATGTAATTACCATGTTAACGAATATAGATTATGACAGTAGAGTAATTTACGCAGATAGTTTATTAATAGTTTCTTTAGATGTTTATTTAGGTAAGAATCATGATTTTTATGCAGATTACCCAAAGTATATCAAAGAAAATAACACCAAAGAACATCTTATTGTGTCTGTAGGAGAAGCAATCATAGAAAAACAGATTCAGAACTCTAAAGAGAGAAGTTTTGTTGGTAAAATGATACATGAAGGAAAAAAAATGTACGTATTAGATAGATATTTGCCTAACGTTTCTAATAAAGAAAAAATTGGTTATGAGGAAGATAAACTCAATTGGGTACTTTCAAATGAAGCACAAATTTGGAGTTACTTTATAGAGAAAAAAATACTTTTTAGTACAGATATTAAACTAAACAAACGTTTTCTAGAAACAGCGCCATTTTCTAAGTTCTATATGGAGCATGACAATTTATCTCCAGGTAAAGTTGGTGTTTGGGTAGGTTGGCAAATTGTACGTTCTTATATGAATCATAATGATGTATCTTTGCAAGAATTATTAAAAATTAACGAATTAGATTTATTTAAAAAATCGAAGTATAAGCCCAAAAAATAATGTCAGTAAAACATAACTCAGAAATTAATTTTAGAATAGGTTTAGATGAAAACAAAGTTCCTGAAGAAATTTCTTGGACAGCGAAAGATGGTGGTATAGATGATGAAGAATCTAAAGCCATTATGATTTCTGTTTGGGATCATAAAAAGAAAGATACCTTACGCATGGATCTTTGGACAAAAGATATGCCTGTAGATGAAATGAAGCAGTTTTATCATCAAACATTAGTATCTATGGCAGATACTTTTGAACGTGCAACAGACGATCAGAAGATGGGCGCTACAATGCGCGATTTTTGTGAGTATTTTGCAGAAAAGTTAGAATTGAAAAAATAAGATACTTCTTGAAAATAGATAAGAGCGATACCTAAAAGTGTCGCTCTTTTTTTATGTAGTTATTTTTTAAACCAAAAAGAGAGCATATTATTAATATGCTCTCTTTTGTTACTTATTTGTTTTCCTATTTACTCTAAAGAACCAGCAGGTTTAATTTCTACTCTTCTATTTAATTGTCTACCACCAGCATTATCATTAGAAAATTTGGGTCTAGATTCTCCAAAACCTTTAGCGCTTAGGCTTTCATTAGAAATGCCTTCTTTAATCATGTATTTTCTAACAGCGTTTGCTCTTCTTTGAGATAAGTATGTGTTGTATCTATCACTATTTCTATCATCTGTATGACCTTCAATAAGAAACTTAATGTTAGGTACTTGTTTCATTAGAGTAATAATCTTGTCTATAGTATTGTAAGAAATATTTTGAATTTTATCGCTATTTGTTTCAAAATAAATACTTGTAGCTAATAAAGCAATCTGGTTATTTATATTAGAAGGATTATTACCCGCTTCTTGTTTCGGACAACCTCTGTTTTCTATAGTTCCTGGAGTTGCAGGACATAGATCTTTACCATCCATAACACCATCTCCATCAGAGTCTACATTTAATGGGCAGCCTTCATTAGATTCTGGCCCGTATTCTAAAGGACATTTATCTTTATAATCTGGTAAGCCATCTTTGTCAGAATCTACAGCTTTACCATTACCATAAACCATTACTCCTGCAGGTGTATTTGGTTCAGCATCTAATTCATCCATTACACCATCTTTATCAGTGTCAATAATTTTAAATTTGCCTCTACTGTCACCACTTTCATCCCCCCAAATTGTAAAAACTTTTTTCTTACCTAACTTAACAGTAGCACCTATACTTGTTACAAAAAAAGTTTCCCAATCTTGCTTATTAGATATTGCAGCATCTAAATGATCTTCATAATTAAAGTACATTCCTGTTCTAATTTCAATATCTACTCTCTTACTAACTCTTCGTTTAAGACCTAATTGCCCTGATAAATAGATAGAACTAGCAGAATTCTTACTATTTCTTGCAGGGTTTGTACCAAAATCTACCAAAGGTTTGTCTGGACCGCCAGATAAGTTTTTCTCAAAAAGTTGAGAATTATATTGATGATAACCAACACCAAAATAACCAGCTGCATTCCATTTAGTTGCTGCTGTTTGGTATAAGTTAGAAAAACTTAAAATCAAGTTTAATTCTGCCCCATAGGCAGTACCTTCAAAATACATATTGTTTCTAATGACTGTATTTGGTACATACAATATTTCATAAACATCAGAGAAATATTGAGCTCCACCAGATATTTGAGAGTAGGTAGCTTTCACCTCTAACCCCAGTAAAGGATTAAACATTTTATCTACAAAAGCAAACACACCAAAATTATAGAAGTTACCAAGGTTTCCAGTACCAATAGAACGCAAATCTCCATGCATAATAAAGTTACTAAAACCACCTCCTGCAGCCCAACTGTTAGAGTTTTCTAAGTCAATTCTGTTTCCGTAAGTAATTTCGTCTGTAGTAAATTGGCTAAATATTGCAGTTGTTGTAAAACAACTTAAGAT
This sequence comes from Polaribacter sp. ALD11, assembly GCF_002831685.1. Lineage (NCBI taxonomy): Bacteria > Pseudomonadati > Bacteroidota > Flavobacteriia > Flavobacteriales > Flavobacteriaceae > Polaribacter > Polaribacter sp. ALD11. Next base: position 2,861,827 of record NZ_CP025119.1, read on the forward strand.
TGCAATTAAAAAAATTCTCCTCATTAGATTTATATATATAATTTATTAAAAAAAATTGGGGGAATTTTTATTTGCGCAAAAATATAATTTTTTTTCTAATTATTCTTTATTTTGTCCATTATAAAATCGTAGTCAATTGTGTTGTTTACAAAATCAATTTCTGATACGTCTATAATTAATAGATTTAAGTTTTTTTGTGTCTTGATAAAGCTTTTGTATCCGTCGTGAATTTTTTTAAGATACTCAGGTTCAATATTTTGCTCGTATATTCTCCCTCTTTTTTTAATGTTTTCTAGTAAACGTTCTGTATTTTGATACAAGTAGACATACAGGTCTGGTTTGGTAATCTCTTTGTAGATTAAATTAAACATTTTTCTGTATAATAAATATTCATCTTTAGAGAGTGTAACTTGTGCGAATATTAGAGACTTAAAGATATAGTAATCTGAAATAATAAAGTTTTTAAAAAGGTCGAATTGGGCTAAATCATCGCTTAATTGTTGGTATCTGTCAGCTAAGAAGCTCATTTCTAATGGAAAAGCATATCTCTCTTTGTCTTCGTAAAATTTTGGTAAAAAAGGGTTGTCTGCAAAACGCTCTAAAACCAATTTTGCATTAAATTCATCTGACATCATTTTAGCCAAAGATGTTTTTCCTGCTCCAATATTACCTTCAATAGCAATATAGTTATATTTCTCTGTGATTGGTATTGGACGTGTTAGTAGTGCGTCAATTTTAAATATCTCAGAAGAATCGTTACAGTTTTGTAAGCAAATATTTAATAGTTTTTTTTCTATTGGATGAATTACGTTGGCAGCAATTTCAACTAAAGGAATCATCACAAACTTTCTTTCTAACATCTTAGAGTGTGGAACAATTAGTGCTTTAGAGAGGATAATTTCGTCATCAAACAACAAAATATCAATATCTATGTTTCTATTTTGATAGCCTTCTTTATTTGTTCGCTCTCTTCCTAATTCTTTCTCAATTGATAAAAGAAGATTAATTAATGCATCGGATGGTAAAGATGTAGAAACTTTAATACATATATTATAGAAGTCATTACCATTAAAGCCCCAAGCAGCGGTTTTATAAATTGAAGATATTTTTTGAATAGCACCTATCTTACCATCAATTAGATTGACGGCATTTTGTAAGTTATCTAATTTATGTCCTTGGTTTGTTCCTAGAGATAAATATGTAATGTGTTGAATTTTCATAGAGAGTTACAAAGAAAATAAAAGCATTTAGATAATTGGGTTTTAAACAAAAAAAATCGCCAAAATTAATTGGCGATTTTTAAATATCAATTAAAAAAGAATTTAATCTTCTTTTTTAGGTTCTCTTGGTTCTCTAGGTTTTCTGTCATCACGTCCGCGAGTATCTCTGCTTCTGTTATCACGACTACCAGAAGAACGTTTATCATCTCTTGGTGGTCTTGCTACATAACCTTCTGGTTTTGGTAACAATGCCTTTCTAGAAACTTTTTCTTTACGAGTTCTTGGGTCTAAACCAAAGTACTTCACATCAAAAACGTCTCCCATGTTTACTACATCAGTAACATTTTCTGTACGTTCCCAAGCTAATTCACTAACGTGTAATAAAACTTCATTTCCTGGAGCTTCTGCATATTCTACAACTGCACCAAAGTCTAACATTTTAATTACTTTAACTTCATAAGCACTACCAACTACAGGTTTGAATAGCATAGACTCGATACGAGTAATAACTTTTTCAATTCCTTCTGGATCCGTTCCTAAAATCTCGATAATTCCTTCTTCGGTTACAGGGTCTTCAGTAATTACAATTGTAGTTCCTGTTTCTTTCTGTAATTCTTGAATATGTTTACCTCCTGGTCCAATAAATGCACCAATCATATCATTAGGAATACGTCTGTTAATCATTTTAGGAGCATGCTCTTTAACTTCTACGTTTGCACCAGCAATTGTATCTGTTAATTTTTCTAAGATATGTAAACGACCATCACGAGCTTGTTTTAGTGCATTTACTAAAATCTCATATCCTAGTCCTTTTACTTTAATGTCCATTTGACAAGCAGTAATTCCTTCAGAAGTACCAGTTACTTTAAAGTCCATATCTCCTAAATGATCTTCATCACCTAAAATATCAGATAAAACTGCGTAACGATCTCCATCAGAAATTAATCCCATTGCAATACCAGAAACAGGTCTAATCATTTGAACACCAGCGTCCATTAATGCCATTGTACCAGCACAAACAGTTGCCATAGAAGAAGAACCGTTAGATTCTAATACTTCAGAAACTACTCTTACTGTATAAGGGCAATCTGCAGGAATCATTCCTTTTAAACCACGTTGCGCCAAGTTACCATGACCAACTTCTCTTCTAGAAGTTCCTCTTAATGGTCTTGCTTCACCTGTACAAAAAGGAGGAAAGTTATAATGTAAATAGAAATTCTCTTCACCTTCGTAAGATGGCATATCTATTTTGTTAGCATCTCTAGATGTTCCTAAAGTTACTGTTGCTAGTGCTTGTGTTTCTCCACGAGTAAAGATAGAAGAACCATGTACTGAAGGTAAATAATCTACTTCACACCAAATTGGTCTAATCTCGTCAGTCTTACGACCATCTAAACGTAAACCTTCTGCTAATGTTAATTCTCTAACTGCAGATTTTTGAGATTTATTGAAATATTTTCCAACTAAATCACCATATTCTGCTAATTCTTCTTCTGTAAATGTTGCTTTTAATGCTTCTTTTACTTCAGAAAAAGCAGTTGTACGCTCTACTTTAGAAGTTCCTTTTTTAGCGATTGCATAACATTTGTCGTAACAAAAGTCATTTATTTTTACAGCTAATTCTTCATCTTCTCTTTCACCTTCATATTCTCTAGTTTCTTTCTTTCCGAAAGCTTCAGCTAAACGAACTTGAGCAGCACACTGAATCTTAATAGCTTCATGTGCAAACTTAATTGCATCTGCCATTTCCTCTTCAGAAATCTCATCCATTTCACCTTCCACCATCATTACAGAATCTGCAGAAGCTCCAATCATCATATCGATGTCAGACTCTGCTAATTGTGCTCTGTTTGGGTTGATTACAAATTCTCCGTTTATTCTAGCAACACGTGCTTCAGAAATAGGACATTCGAAAGGGAAATCTGATAATTGAATAGCTGCTGATGCTGCTAAACCTGCTAATGCATCTGGCATAACATCTTCATCATGAGACATTAATTGAATCATTACCTGTACTTCTGAATGGTAGTCTTTTGGAAATAATGGACGTAAAACACGGTCTACTAAACGCATTGTTAATACTTCACCATCACTTGGTCTAGCTTCTCTCTTAAAGAAACCTCCAGGGTATCTACCTGCAGCAGCAAATTTTTCTCTATAATCTACTGTTAATGGTAAAAAATCTACAGGACTTTGTTTGTAATTAGATACAACTGTACATAATAACATTGCTTTTCCCATTTGAACAACAACTGAACCGTGAGCTTGTTTTGCTAATTTACCGGTTTCTAATGAGATGGTTCTTCCGTCTCCAAGGTCTATAACCTCTCTAAATACTTTTGGAATCATAAATTTTAATTCTAAATTTTTAATTTGTTTGTTGTTGTGTTGTCGTTTGTTGTTGCAATGGAAATTCAAGAATATTGTTGGTATTCTTGATTTTTTATAATAATTGCTGATGGAGTTACTACCAGACTTCTAAATTTGTTATAATAAAAAAGAGGCACGTTTATAGAGCCTCTTTTTTGTACGAATTATTTTCTAATTCCTAATTCTTTAATGATTGCACGATATCTATTGATTTCGGTTTTCTTTAAATAATCTAATAAACTTCTACGTTTACCTACCAACATTACTAATGAACGCTCTGTGTTAAAATCTTTACGATTTTTCTTTAAGTGCCCAGTTAAGTGGTTAATTCTGTGTGTGAATAAAGCAATTTGCCCTTCTGAAGAACCAGTATCGTTTTTACCTTTACCGTGTTTTTCGAAAATGCTTTCTTTTACTTCTTTAGTTAAATACATTCCAATATTATTTAAATGATTATTATGTATATCAATGATGTATTCATTGAAGCTGCAAATATAGTGTTATTTTTTGATAAAAATATTCTTGTAAAAAGATATTTGTATACAATAACTTGTTGTTACAAGGTCTTTATAATTGTAATTCGAACTCCAATATATAAGAAGAGCTTTTTCTTCTTTTCTCATATGTCTGTTTCATTTCTAAATAATTAAAGAAATTCATAAAACTTTTCATTTTTATTATGTTTTTTTTAACAGATTGCCAATTCTTGTATAAAAAATGCGATATAATTTGTTTGTTACAATTTAATCTTTAGATTTGTCATTCAGAACAAAGAAGATTAAGATGTTAAATAACACTTGGGCACGTTTCTATTTTTACTTTTATTTTTACAATAAGAGGAGAGACTTTGTATCATGTTGTTAAGAAACATTTACACAATATAAAGTCTCGAATCTAATTCGAGGCTTTTTTTTTGATATTATTTTAAATAATGAATAAGATTATAGCCATACAAGGAGCCGAAGGCTCAAACCACCATAAAGTTGCGCGCGACTTTTACGGAACTTCAATTCAATTAAAAGAATGCATGTCTTTTGATGAGTTGGTAGATAGTTTGTTAGATGCATCTACAGATGTTGGTATTATGGCAATAGAGAATACAATTGCAGGGTCAATTATTCCTAATTACGCACTAATAGATAATAACAATCTTCATATTATAGGAGAAGAATATTTGAATATTCACCATCATTTAATGTGTTTAAAAGGCCAAAAAATTGAAGATATAAAAGAAGTTTGGTCGCATCCAATGGCATTGCAGCAGTGTAAAGTTTTCTTTAAAAAACATCCTCACATTAAGTTAGTAGAAGATGTAGATACTGCAGAAGTAGCGAAAAGAATTTCTAAAGAAAATTTAGTTGGTATTGCCGCAATTGCACCAAAAATTGCAGCAGAAATATTCAATTTAGAGGTAATTGAAGACGAAATTCAAGCGATAAAAGACAATGCTACACGTTTTGTAATTGTACAAACTTCAGCACCAAATAACGGAGTTGACCAAATTAATAAAGCTTCTTTAAAATTTCAATTAAGTCATAAAAGAGGAAGTTTAGCAGCAATTTTAAATGTATTGAGCGACTGTAAGATGAATTTAACAAAAATTCAATCTTTACCAGTTATAGAAACACCTTGGAAATATTCGTTTTTTGTGGATGTAACTTTTGATAATTATAAAGATTACGAAAAAGCAATAGCAATACTAGAAATTATGGCAGAAGAATTCAAAATTTTAGGAACTTATAAAAACGGAAGAAAATGATTAAAGCTGCTAAAAGATTAGAGACAGTACAAGAATACTATTTTTCGAAGAAATTAAGAGAGGTAAGAGCTTTGGCTGCTGCTGGAAAACCAATTATTAATATGGGAATTGGCTCTCCAGATTTGCAACCACCAACAAAAGTGTTGGAGGCAATTCAAGGAAGTTTAAAGGACGCGAGTGCACATAAATATCAATCCTATCAAGGTTTACCAGAATTAAGAAATGCAATTTCAACTTTTTACAAAACCAAGTTTTCTGTAGATTCAAACCCAGAAAATGAAGTTTTGCCATTAATGGGAAGTAAAGAGGGAATTATGCATATTTCTATGGCTTTTTTAAATGAAGGCGATAAAGTATTAATTCCAAATCCAGGATATCCAACCTATACATCAGTAACGAAGTTAGTTGGTGCAGAACCGCTTTTTTATAATTTAAGTGATGCAACAAGTTGGCAACCAGATTTTAAGGAATTAGAGGCACAAGATTTAAGTGAAGTTAAAATTATGTGGGTAAATTACCCGCACATGCCAACAGGAACAAACGCAACCTTAGAAACGTTTGAAAAGTTGATTGCATTCGGAAAAAAACACCATATTTTAATTATCAATGACAATCCGTATAGTTTTATTTTAAACAATAATCCGATTAGTATTTTACAAGTTGAAGGCGCAAAAGACATTGCTTTAGAATTAAACTCATTAAGTAAAACCTTTAATATGGCAGGTTGGCGTGTTGGTATGGTTTTAGGAAAAGCATCATACATTAACGAAATATTAAAGGTAAAATCTAATATGGATTCTGGTATGTTTTACGGAATTCAGAAAGGAGCCATAGAAGCCTTACAATTATCAGACGATTGGTTTTTAGCACAAAATAAAATTTACGAAGAACGTAGAAATTTAATTTGGCAATTGGCAGATAAGTTAGACGCTACGTATAGTCGTAATTCTACAGGTTTATTTGTGTGGGCAAAAATTCCTGAAGGAAAAAAATCTGAAGAAGTTACAGATGCAGTGTTGTATGATAATGATATTTTTATAACACCAGGAACTATTTTTGGTTCTCAAGGAGAAGGATACATTCGTTTTTCATTGTGTGTAACAACAGACGTAATTAAAGAAGCAATATCAAGATTATAATTATGAAAAATATATACATGGTTGGTATTGGTTTAATTGGCGGTAGTTTTGCTATCGACATTAAAAAACACCACCCAAAGGCTATTATTTACGGAATTGATGCCAATGATAGTCATTTAAATGAAGCGAAAGAATTAGGCGTTATTGATGAAAAAGCAACGTTAGACGATATAGAAAATGCAGACTTGGTAATTGTTTCAATTCCTGTAGATGCAACGGTAAAATTATTGCCAATTATTTTAGATAAAATCTCAGATAATGGTTTGGTAGTAGATGCTGGATCCACAAAAGAAGCAATTTGTAAAGCAGTTGAACATCATCCAAAAAGGAGAAATTTTTTAGCAGCTCACCCAATTGCAGGAACAGAAAATTCTGGTCCAAAAGCGGCTATTTCTGGCTTATACATTGGAAAAACAAATATTATTTGTGAAGTAGAAAAAACCACTTTTAAACTTCAAGAGAAAGCTTTAAAGCTTTTTACAGACATTGGAATGCGTATTCGGTACATGGATCCGATTTCGCATGACAAGCATATTGCGTATGTTTCGCACTTGTCTCACATTAGTGCATTTATGTTGGGTAAAACGGTCATCAACAAAGAAAAAAATGAACGCGATATTTTCGATATGGCAGGTTCCGGATTTGCATCCACAGTTCGTTTGGCAAAAAGTTCGCCAGCAATGTGGACACCCATTTTTAAACAAAACAAAGAAAACGTTATAGAAACGTTAGAAGAATACATTAACAATTTACAACATTTTAAAGAGTTGATGGAACAAGACAATTTCTCTGAAATTTTTAACGAAATGGAGAATACAAATTATATAAAACAAATTTTAAACGGCATAGATTAAAAGCCAAAACAAGTAGAAAAATGAAGAATACAAAAGAATTAAGAACATGGTTGGATGATATGAATTTAGATCATCCTCTAGTAATAGCAGGGCCTTGTAGTGCAGAAACCGAAGAACAGGTTTTAAAAATTGCACACGAATTAAAAGATTCTGATGTAAATTATTTTAGAGCAGGAATATGGAAACCAAGAACAAGACCAGGAATGTTTGAAGGTGTTGGTGAACTTGGTTTAAGATGGCTAAAGAAAGTTAAAGAAGAAACAGGTATGAAAACCTGTACAGAAGTTGCAAACGCAGCACATGTAAAGTTAGCTTTAGAATATGATGTAGATTTATTATGGATTGGTGCACGTACAGCAGTATCTCCTTTTATTATGCAAGAATTAGCAGATGCATTGCATGGTACAGATAAAATTGTATTGGTAAAAAACCCAATCAATCCTGATTTAGCATTATGGTTAGGCGGAATCGAAAGATTATACACCGCAGATATAAAAAATTTAGGAGCAATTCATAGAGGCTTTTCTACCTATGAAAAATCAAAATACAGAAACGTTCCAGAATGGCAAATAGCTATCGAATTCAAAAATAAATTTCCAGATTTACCGTTAATCTGCGATCCTTCTCACATTACGGGTAACAGAGAAATGATTTTTGATGTTTCTCAAACTGCTTTAGATTTAAATTTTGATGGTTTAATGATAGAAACTCATTTCGATCCAGACAACGCTTGGTCTGATGCTGCACAGCAAGTTACACCAACAAAATTAAAGCAAATAATGGAAGACTTAAAAATTAGAAAAGAAACTGAAACTGATTCTACTTACAGAGATTCTTTAGATAATTTAAGAGCTCAAATTAATGTTGTCGACGGTCAGTTGATAGATATGATGGGTAAAAGAATGAAAGTTGCCGATAAAATTGGTGCTTTAAAGAAAGAGAAAAACGTTGCCGTTTTACAATCTAGACGTTGGAACGAAATTCTTGGAAACATGATTTTAGAAGGAGAAAGCAAAGGTTTAAGTGAAGAATTTGTGTTAAAAATGTTTAAGGCAATTCACCAAGAATCAATCAATCACCAAGAAAAAATTATTAAAGGTTAAGTTCTTAACCATAAAGTTTTATTTAAAATACCTTCAAGTTTTCAAAATTTGAAGGTATTTTTTTTGGGCGTTACCACGCAAAAAAGCGTGGTCAGGCTTTCGCACTCGCTTTTTTTGTAGAAAAAACAAAAAAGAGCTCAAACAATTGCTCAATCCTTAACGCAAGTGCAAACCTAAAAAGGAAGTTTATTAAAGTTGCTTTTAGAAATTTCAGGCATCATAGCTTTTTAAAACCTGTGAGGTCTTTCTATATACATACCGTAAATTCTAGTAAAATTTATTTTTCAGAAATTTTATATCGAGAAGTTTTGGTTAAAATTTAATGTTCTCGATACAATTTTCTCATAAAATAGAAAATCACTCGAACTCACATTATCATTTTTATTTAAAATTCTGCATCTTTGTACCAATGAAAGGAACCGTATATAAATCTACAGGAAGTTGGTATCATGTAAAATCTGATAACGGAGAATTTTACAAATGTAGAATCAAAGGAAAATTTAGATTAAAAGATATTAAAAGCACCAACCCAATTGCGGTTGGTGATAAAGTGGTGTTCGATTTAGAGAAAAAGAATGATGAAGAAACAGGTGTTATTAAAACCATTTTAGACAGAGATAATTTTATTGTACGTAAATCTGTAAACCTCTCTAAGCAAACACATATTATTGCGTCTAATATAGATCAGGTTTTTTTACTAATTACCATTAACAATCCGCCAACATTTGCCACATTTATAGATCGTTTTTTAGTTTCTGCAAGAGCCTATCGAATAGAAACCATTTTGGTTTTTAATAAGATAGATTCTTATGAATTAGAAGAACGTGCAGAAATTCTATACTTAAAAGACATTTATGAAGCAATTGGTTACAGATGTATTGAGGTTTCTGCAACAAAAAGCATTAACCTAGAGGAAGTTAAAAAATTAATGACTGGTAAAACCTCTATGTTTGTTGGTCATTCTGGTGTTGGTAAATCTACTTTAGTAAATGCAATAGAGCCAACGTTAGACTTAAAAACGAAAGAAATTTCAGACCAGCATAACCAAGGAAAACATACTACAACATTTGCAGAAATGTTCGATTTAGGTTTCGATGCTAGAATTATAGACACACCAGGTATTAAAGGTTTTGGTGTTGTAGATATCGATAAATATGAATTAGGAGATTATTTTCCAGAGTTTTTTGCTTTGAAACAAGATTGCAAATTCAATAATTGTATTCATACAAAAGAACCACATTGTGCTGTAAAAGAAGCTTTAGAAGAGGATAGAATTTCTTGGTCTCGTTATAAAAGTTACCTTCAAATTTTAAGCGGAGATGAAGAAAAAGAACATTTTAGAACCGATGTTTGGGACGAAGAAGATAATGAATAAGTTATGAAAATTGTAATTCAAAGGGTTTCTAGAGCAAGCGTAACAATTAGCAATAATAAAGTTGCAGACATTAAAAACGGATTGCTAGTTTTGTTAGGAATTGTAGATGATGATACTCAAGAAGATATTAATTTCTTGGTTCGTAAAATAGCAAATCTTCGTATTTTTAATGATGAAAATGAAGTGATGAATAACTCACTTTTAGATGTGAATGGCGAAGTAATTGTTGTGAGTCAGTTTACGTTGCAAGCAGCTACCAAAAAAGGAAACAGGCCAAGTTACATAAAAGCAGCAAAACCAGTAATTGCAATTCCGTTGTATGAAAACTTTGTGCAAACGTTAGAAACAGCAATTTGCAAAAAAGTGCAAACAGGTGAATTTGGTGCAGATATGAAAGTAGAACTTTTAAATGACGGACCTGTTACTATTATTATAGACTCAAAGAATAAAGAGTAACATCTATGTTTTTTTTTGATGTTCATACGCACAAAGAATCGTTCTCGGAAAATGTTTTTTCGATTGAAAATAAATATCCAAACGATATCAATTTCTCTAAACCATTCTCTATAGGAATACATCCTTGGTTTATTCAACCAGAAAAGATAGCAAAAGAGCTTTTAATTATTGAAGAAAAACTAAAAGACGAAAACTGTTTTGCTTTAGGAGAATGTGGTTTAGATAAAATTACAGCAACAGATTTCGAACTTCAAAAAATAGTTTTTAGAAAACAGATTCAGCTTTCCGAACATTATAAAAAACCTTTGCTTATTCATTGTGTAAAAGCATTTCAAGAAATTATTGAACTTAAAAAAGAGCTAAAACCACATCAAATTTGGATTTTGCACGGTTTTCATAAGAATTTACAAGTTGCCGAAAGTTTACTTAAAAACGGAATTATGTTGTCTTTTGGAACGGCAATCATCCATAATAAAAAATTACAAGAAGTAGTTTCTAAAATTAGTATTTCATCCATATTATTAGAAACAGACAATACAGATGTTGATATTAAAGAAGTGTATCAAAAAATAGCAGCATTAAAAGAGATAATGGTTGAAGATCTTCAGCAAAAAATAAAACAAAATTTTGTGAGTTTGTTTCCTCGAGTGCAGTCGAGAGGTTTCTTTTAATTTTAAATAATTAATTAGATTTCGACTGCATTTGACGGCACATAAAATTTAAAATATATATTTATAAAATGAGTTGGTTAGAAAGAACTGAATTATTAGTACAAAAAGAAGGTTTAGAAAAATTACAAAAAGCCAATATTTTAATTGTTGGTTTAGGTGGTGTTGGTTCTTATGCTGCAGAATTTATAGCACGAGCAGGCGTAAACAGAATGACAATTGTAGACGGAGATGTTTTTGACGAAACAAATAAAAACAGACAATTGCCTGCGTTAGATTCTACTATTGGTAAATCGAAAGCAAAGGTTTTAGCAGCGCGTTTAAAAGATATAAACAAAGATATTAAACTTACTGTTTTAGAAGAGTTTTTATCTCCAGAAAGAGCTTATGAAATTGTTTCTAAAGAATTTGATTACGTGCTAGATTGTATAGATACAATTACTCCAAAAGTTAATTTAATAGTTGCTGCCCGAAGAAAGAAAGTCAAAATTATTTCTTCTATGGGCGCAGGAGGAAAGTTAGATGCAACCAAAATTAGGGTAAAAGACATTTCTAAAACAAAGAATTGCACGATGGCAAGAGTTTTAAGAAAACGTTTAAAAGAAAGAAAAGTAGATAAAGGTATAAAGGCAGTGTATTCAGAAGAAGTTCAGATTGCTAAAAGTGTTAAAATTACTGACGGGACAAATTTTAAAAAATCATATTATGGTACAATAAGCTATATGCCAGCGGCGTTTGGTTTGCAAGCAGCGGCGCATGTTGTTAATTTTATTATAAAAAAGTAAAAAATACTTTCCAAGGGAAATAAAAGCATTGTATCTTTGCAATGGAAAATAATTCTAAACTAATTAATTTTAAGTAATATGAAAAAAGTAATTTTATCACTAGTATTAGTAGCATCAGTTTTAACTGCATGTAAAAGTGAAAAGAAAGAAAAAGTAGAAGCAAAAGAAGCTGTTAAAATAGAAACTGTTGCAGATTTAAATAATGTAGATGTTGCAAGTTCTGTAATTACTTGGAAAGGGACAAAGCCAACAGGCGCACATAATGGAACAATTATGTTAAAAGAAGGTTCTTTAAACTTAAATGAAGGGAAATTAACAGGAGGTTCTTTTGCAGTAAATATGTCAACTATAAAAGTATTAGACATTCCTGCAGATAAAGAAGGAAACGGTAAATTAGTTGGTCATTTGTCTGCGCCAGACTTTTTTGATGTTGCAGCTTATGCTACATCTAAATTTGTAATTACAAGTGTAGAAGAGACGGAAGGTAAATTAGCCGTAACAGGTAACTTAACAATAAAAGATGTTACAAAAAGTATTACAATTCCTGCAATGTTAACCAAAGAAGGAGCTATTACTACTTTTAAAAGTGAAACATTTAGTATCGATAGAGCAGATTTTAATGTAAAATATGGTTCTAAAAAATTCTTTGACAATTTAAAAGATAAGTTTATTGACGATTTAATTGAAATGTCTTTTACAGTAAATACGAAGGCATAATTTTATCATAACAAAATATTTTTTTTAAAAGCCCAAAACAATAGTTTTGGGCTTTTATTTTTTCTTTATTTAAGAAGGAAAACCTAACATACTTCCCATACCTACTGTAAATAACCAGCAACCATAAATACTATGTTCAATAGAAACTAAAAGTGTAGATTTTGTTTTTTTATAGGTAATTGCGAATAAAATTCCGCCAATAAAAGTAAGAATTAACACCAACGTATTTTTAAAAAATAAATGAGCTAAAGAAAACAAAGCTGCATTGATAAAAATAAAGAAGCTCTCATTTTTAAATACATTCTTGTAACGCTTAAAAAAGAACGTTCTATAGAGAAGTTCTTGCGGATACACAGAAAACAGCGAGTAAAAAAGTAGAATTAAAATCCATAATTTTGGTTTGTTAAGAACTACAACAAAGAGGTTTTTTACGTCTGTAAACCAAACAAAAGTGGCGGTAACTATCGCTATAATTAAGAATTTAATAATTGTTAATTTCCAAAATGCTTTCCAATTAATATTTTTCTCAATTCGAAGTTTAATATTTTCGACTTTAAAAAGCACATAAATAATATAAGTAAAACCTAAAACACCAATCATCATTTTTAAAATGGGGGCATAATTAAAAGCAAAACTTACAGGTATTAAGATAAAGATAATAAAAAGTTCAAAACATTTATAACGAACAGTTTGCATAATTTATAAATTTATCGCGGTTGTATTCTTTACTTGTTCAATAGCAAAAGTACTATGTGTACTACCAATATATTTTATAGCAGTTAATTTTGTTACCATAAAATTTCTATATGTTTCCATGTCTTTTACGTAAATTTTTAAAATATAATCATAATCTCCACTTACATGAAAACATTCAGAAACTTCTTCTAGTTTTAAAACCTCACGTTCAAAGGTAGTTACATATTCTTTAGAATGTTGAATCAATTTTATATGACAGAAAACTAAAAATGATTTTTCAATTTTATTTTTATTGATGATTGCCACGTACTTTTCAATCACTTTCTGATTCTCTAATTTTTTGATGCGCTCATAAATAGCTGTTACAGATAAATTTAACTGAAGAGACAGTTGTTTTGTTGTTTGTTTACTGTCTTGTTGCAATAAATTAATAAGCTTCTTATCTGTGCTATCTAACATATAAATTTTCTAAAAAATGAAACTTAAAGAACGTTTTGTAGTTTTTTAAATTAATAATTGAATCAAATTTAGAAAAATAATCTATATTTTATGTGTTGTGTTGATTATATTTCTATTTAGTTGTCCTTTTGTATTGTACTAAAAATTACAATTATGAAATTCAATCCAGCAGATAAAATTCAAGACTTACAATATTTTGGCGAATTCGGAGGCGTAAATCCGTCAATATCAGATTCATCAACCTATACCTTTATATCGGCAAAAACCATGTTCGATACTTTTGAAGGAAATGCAGACGGTTGTTATTTATATTCACGCCATTCTACGCCATCAAATTTGTACTTAGGCGAAGCTTTAGCAGCCATGGAAGGTACAGAGACCGCAAATGTTTCAGCATCTGGAATGGGGGCAATTACTCCAGTTTTATTACAGTTAGTTAGTGCCGGTGAACATATTGTTTCTAGCAGAACAATTTATGGAGGAACTTATGCTTTCTTAAAAAATTTTACACCAAGGCTAGGTATCGAAACAACCTTTGTAGACATTACAAAATTAGATATTATAGAAGCTGCAATTACAGCAAAAACTAAAGTTTTGTATTGCGAATCTGTTAGTAATCCACTTTTAGAAGTGGCAGATATTGTTGGTTTATCCGCTTTAGCGAAAAAATATAATCTAAAATTAGTGGTAGATAATACATTTTCTCCATTATCAATTTCACCAGCAAAATTAGGAGCAGATGTTGTAATTCATAGTTTAACAAAATTTATAAATGGCTCTTCAGACACAGTTGGAGGTGTAGTTTGCGGAACACAAGAATTTATTAATGATTTACGTAATGTGAACAGTGGCGCAAGTATGTTATTGGGCGCTACAATGGATTCTTTAAGAGCATCTTCTATCTTAAAAAACATGAGAACATTACATATTCGAATGAAACAACATAGTTTAAATGCAGCCTTTTTAGCAGAGAAGTTTGAGGCAGATGGCTTAAAAACAGTGTATCCTGGTTTAGTATCGCATCCTTCTCACAAGCTTTTTAAAACAATGATGAACGTAGAATATGGTTTTGGCGGAATGTTAACTGTAGATGTGGGTTCTATCGAAAAAGCGAATGCTTTAATGGAATTAATGCAACACAAAAACTTAGGATATTTAGCGGTAAGTTTAGGTTTTTATAAGACCTTATTCTCTGCACCAGGAAGTTCAACTTCCTCTGAAATACCAGAAGAAGAACAAAAAGAAATGGGGCTTTCAGACGGCTTAATCCGTTTTTCTATTGGTTTAGATAATGATATCGCAAGAACCTATGAGATGATGAAAGCATGTATGAAAGAAATTGGAGTTTTAGAATAGTGGTAGCAATGAACGAAGTAATCGCATTCGGAATTTTATCATTTACGTCTTTTTTTACGTTGATAAATCCATTTGGTACCATGCCTATTTTTATGACAATGACGGCAGATTTAGATAAAAGTCATAGAACAAAAACGGCTCAAAAAGCTTCTATTGTAAGTTTTATAACCATTATAATTTTCGCCTTTTCTGGTCAGGTTTTATTTAATTTTTTTGGCATTTCTGTAAACAGTTTTAGAGTTGTTGGTGGTGTAATTTTCTTTTTAATGGGCATGGATATGCTACAAGCAAGACTAGGAAAAGTAAAGTTAAAAGAATCTGAAATTAAAACCTACGTAGATGATATTTCTGTAACACCACTAGCAATTCCTATGATTTGTGGTCCTGGTGCATTAACAAATGCCATTGTTATGATGGAAGATGCAGATTCATTAGAGAAAAAAGGAATCTTAATTTTTGCCGCTTTTGCAGTTATTTTATGCACCTATTTAATACTTTATAGTTCTACAAAAATTATAAAAATATTAGGACAAACAGGTATAAATGTAATGATGCGTTTAATGGGCCTAATTGTAATGGTTATTGCTGTAGAATTCTTTTTTAGCGGTTTAAAACCAATAGTTTTAGATATGTTTAAATAGCATTTAAATGTCTCGGAAATTAAAGATATTAATGGCTGTTTTATTTTAGCGTTACCACAAGGGTCAGGCTTTCGTTACTCGCTTTTTTATTTTTAAACAAAAATAAAAAGAGCTCAAACAGACCACTCAATCCTTAACGCATATTGCAATTTAGAAAAGGTAGTTATTTAAAATATTCAAAAGAAGTTATCAGACCTCACAGGTTTCAAAAACCTGTGAGGTTTTTTTACATATCAAAATTTATAAAGTAGAAAAATACCTTTTCAGCATGAAATTAAATACCTTTCAAGCGCTCTAAAAATAACTCAAAACCTTCCTTACTTGGTGGGTTTCCATTAAAAGATAAAATATCCCATTCATTATCTTCAAAGAAAACAGTAAAATTAAAAACAAAAGTATTTATATCATCAGGATTTAACATTGGGTATCGTAAGTCTGTGTATTTATAAGTGCCTATTTTATCCTTTTTAGAAATTCTATAATAATTATTACTAAACCAAGCCAGTGTTTTTAAATTCACATCATTCATATCATAGATTTTTATCTATGCTAATAACCTTTTTGGTAGTAGCACTTTCATCCAATAAAGAATAAAAAGTAAGATGGTGTTTTTCTTTTGTTTCTGAAACGGCATACCATAAAACAGTATTTAGAGTACTTGGTTGAGCAGAAAAACGATCGATAGCAATGCCTGCTTTTTTAAAAGGTTTCTCAAAAATGGAATCCATATAAATTTTATTTCCAAGTGTAAAAAGTATGTAAAAAGAACTAATGTAAATTTCTGCTTTTGTCCATTTTAATCTCTTAGAGTTTGTTCTTATAAAAAATAAAATAACAATCATACAGGTTAAAAAAGGTAAGGTGTACAAAGGGTCTACCACAGAAATAGTATTAAAAGCAACTCTATAGTTCGAAAAAGGGGCAAATAACTGTGTGCTATAAGGCGTAAAACAATCTAAAAGCGGATGTGTGAAAATTGCCCAGAAAAAAGAGTAATCTAGTCTCTTAAATTTTTAGCATTTGCTCTTTTTCCTGAATTGTATATTTGGTAAGTAATCCATCCAAAGAGAAAAGCTCCAAGTATTGCAAATAAGATAGAGTGCATAAAACCGCGATGAAAAGCCATCGCTTAAATTTCATTATTGTATAAGAGCTTAACAATAAAAACATCTAAATCTGGTATTGTACCACCAATTTCGCCAAACAATAAAGTTTTGTTTCCTATCTTTTTACCAAGTACAAATTCGCCGTAAGCAGCAGCTAAAACAATCTGAGTTAAAGAAACCATGAAGCAAAAGTAGGACAAGTAAATCTATTTGCATAACTTCTTCTAAAATCGTAACATTACAAGACCAAAAAATTAAAGAATGCAAGACGACAAAAACTTAACAGAAATAAAACTTGAAGATCAAAAAATAATAGAAAATAAAGAGTTAAATATTTGGGAAGCATTATTTCCTGTTTTTGCTTTAGTAGCAATGTTAGCATACAATGTTTCTGTTTTTGGAGATGATGCTTTAGGTGGAAGTAATCAATTTATATTATTGTTAGGTGGCGCTGTTGCAGCACTTGTTGGTTTTAGAAATAAAGTTTCTTACAAACGCATGATAGAAGAGGTTGCAGAAAATATAAAATCTACTGTAGGTGCAATTTTAATTTTATTAATGGTAGGAGCCTTAGCTGGAACTTGGTTAATTAGTGGAATAATTCCTGCAATGATTTATTATGGTTTACAAGTTTTAAACCCAACAATTTTTTTAGCAGCATGTTTAATTATTTGTGCAGTAATATCTATTGCTACAGGTAGTTCTTGGACTACTTCTGCAACCGTTGGTATTGCATTAATTGGTATTGGAGAGGCGCTAGGAATTTCTTTAGGAATGACTGCAGGTGCAGTTTTGTCTGGTGCATACTTTGGAGATAAAATGTCGCCAATGTCAGACACTACCAATTTAGCACCAGCAATGGCAGGTACAGATTTGTTTACGCATATAAAATATATGGCTTATACAACGGTACCAACTATTTTTATTACACTTATTGTTTTTATTGTTTTAGGTTTTACACAAAATTCTACGGGTGAAGCAGACACCAATGCATTATTAGTAGACATAAATAAAGCATTTAATATTTCGCCTTGGTTGTTTTTAGTGCCAATTATTGTTATCGCTTTAATTGTAAAGAAAGCGCCACCATTAGCAGCACTATTAGCAGGTACTATTTTAGCAGGAATTTTTGCAATAATTTTTCAACCAGAAGTAGTTGCTCAAGTTGCAGGAGTAGAAAAGTTAGATTTTAAGTCTGCTTATAAAGGAATTTTACAAGCAATTACGGTAAAAACATCTGTAGCAACAGAAAACGCTGCATTGGCAGATTTATTTACAGCTGGTGGAATGTCTAAAATGTTAGGTACAATTTGGTTGATATTATGTGCAATGGTTTTTGGTGGAATTATGGATGCAATAGGTGCTTTGGCAAGAATTAGTAGTTTTATGTTAAACTTATTCGATTCTATTTTTGGCTTGTTTGCAAGTACTGTATTTACATGTATTGGATTAAATTTTACAGCTTCAGATCAATATTTAGCTATTGTTGTTCCTGGTAAAATGTATGCAAAAGCTTACAGAGATAGAGGTTTAGCGCCAGAAAATTTAAGTAGAACTTTAGAAGATTCTGGTACTGTAACATCTGTTTTAATTCCTTGGAATACTTGTGGTGCTTATCATTCTGGAGTATTAGGTGTATCTGTTTTTGATTATGCTTTTTATGCGGTTTTTAACTGGTTAAGTCCTTTTATGACGTTGTTATTCGCTGCCTTCAATATTAAAATAAAGCAATTAGTAAAAAAGTAATTTTCCTTCAAAACCTAATATTTTCTTAGGTTTTCTATTAAATAGTTTAAGATATAGGTCTGTAGAAAACAGTGTTTTTTTGTTTTTTAGAGACCTATGTATTTTTAAATTAAAAGTTGTTTAATAAACTTATAAAACAAAAAAAATGCTTGTTGAAGCAACTATTTCCGATGCAAAAATTCTTACTCAAATAGTACTAGAATCAAAAGCATATTGGGGTTATTCTGAAGATCAAATAGAAGGTTGGCGAGAAGACTTAATGGTTACTTCGAAAATGTTCGAAGATTGGCATGTCTACAAATATCTTATAGATACTAAAATTGTAGGTTTTTGTATTCTAAATACCACTAACGCTAGAAGAAGTATTATTGAATTCTTATTTGTTTCGCCAAAGGTTATAAAGCAACGAATTGGCAAGCAATTATTAGACCATGTAATAGAACATTGTATTGGTTGTTCTTCAGTAGTTTTAAATGTCTTATCAGACCCAAATGCAAAAAGATTTTATGCAAAACATGGTTTTAAAGTAATTGCAGAAACAGAGAGTTCTATTCCTGGAAGGTTATTGCCAGAAATGGAATTAGAATTTCCAGAAAATATGTAAAGCTATTTTTTTATAGAAAGGTTTAATATTCCAGAAATTAATAATAAAACCCAAGGTGTTCCGTGTAGTAAAACGTCTAACCAATCTTTAAGCTGCATTCCGTTTTCTACTGAAAAAGCATTTCCACCTAAAATCCATTGAATTTTACCCCAAATATGTGGCGGACTAAAAGGAGCCAAACCTAAAGTTAAGCTTGCTAGTAGAAAAATTTTCCAATTATTTTTAAGTTGATTTTTCATTTATAAGTAAATTAATAAAATTTTGTTTATCTACCATTTTGTGGCTAAATAAACCAATTCCAAACCAAGCCAAAACGAATGGTTAAATCTCTATAAGGATAATTTGGTGCAGAAAAATAATTTTTATCAGAAAAACTAGAGGTAGCATTGTCTACCTTAAAGTATAGACGTGTTCTTCGCACTTGTGCATTAAAGAAAAGATCAAATGAAGGGAAACCTATTTGCTCATTATTCTGAATTCTAAATTCAGCTAAAAGAGGATCGTAAGCATTTGCATTGTATTTTGTGAAATATTTAAAAGTAACACCAATATTTACCAACATCGGTTTTCCTTTAAACCAATAATCTGTGTAGTAAAGAGTGTTTCTTGTTACAAATTCGGGTACTCTAAAAACAGAGCTTCCGCTAGTTACATTTTGATACATTAATGTATTATCTAACCCAAATTTACCAAGTCTAAATTCTCTATTAGCTTTTATTTTTAAATACGTAATTTGATTTGCAAATTGTTGTGGTTTGCTATCTTCATTAAAATAAGTATAATTGTCTAAATTGGTAAAGTTTAAAGAAGCATTTAACCATTTAGAAGTAAAATCGAAACCTAAATCTCTTGTATTTACATTGCTAAAATCGTTTTGCCAATTGTAACCATCATATTCACTTTGATGTAATAAAGTATTGAAGTTTGGTGATTTAGAACTAATTAATAAGGTTCCTTTTACACTAAAAATACTGTCTTTTTCAAATACTGCTTCCCCTTTTAAATAATTACCAGAAAGTCTTCCATTTCCTGGCGTTATACTAGCATCTGCATTTAATTGAAAGTTTTTAATTTTGGCATTCCAATCTGCACCAAAAGAAATTGCATTTCCTTCTATTCTTAACTTACTAATACTACTATTACTGTTTAAAATAGTATCATAACCATAAGAATAACTAGTTAAATTCGTTTTTGCTTTAAATTTTCCTAAGACATATTTAGAGTTAAATTCTATATTTAACTCATTGTTGGTAATCTTACTAATTGCTTTTCTGTTTTTTGGGTTCGAAGAGCTTGCGTTTCCAAAAAAATCTGGAGTTAAAGCTTTCTGAATAAATTCGTATATTTTGTTTTCATTTGTAAAAACATGACCAATTTTTAGATTGCTAAAATCTTTATTATTAATGGAGTCTTTACTAGATATTAGCTTATAACTATGTTCTAAATACACTCTGTTTCCATCAAATTGACTTTCAGAATTTGCTAAATTAACATCTAAACGTGCTCTTGTTGTAAAGTTCGGGTCGTCTTCGGTGAAATTAACTAAAGATTCAGCAGTTAATCCCCCATTTTCTTGATGTCGGAAATCCTGTGTTGTTAAATGCCCTCTAATTTCATATTGATTTTCTTTAGTTCTATAATGAAAAGAACCTCTAAAATTACCATTACTAACCAATGCTTGTCTGTAAGCGCCTAAAGAACGTAGCCCTTTATAAGAAAGAGAAACATTTAACCGTTTAGAGAAGTTTAAAGAGAATAGAGCATCTAAAACTTGCCCTTGTTGCAAACCTGTTCTGTATAATATCTCTGTAGTTGGTGTTGGTACTTCGTAATATTTTATGTCTTCTATGTCTAAATAACTTGCCTGTTTTGCAGAAAAACCAAAGTCTGGTAATCTATAAATATTGTTAAAACTATACCCTAAATTATTTAATGTTTGTCCTTGGTTATGAAACTCTAAAAACTCAAATAAATCTTTTCTTAAATAATTAAATTTGTACTCTTTTTGTAAGGTAAGGGTGGTATCTATATAGGTTGTGTCTCTTTTGTGAGAAAAAACCTTATAATCTGTATACTTGGTTTTACCAGATAAGGTTACGTTAATTTCTCCTGTAGTATTTGTAGAATCACTTAGAATAGTAGTGTCATTGCCAAAGTTACCACGGTTAAGTGTTCGTTGAGAAAACAAGCTATTTCCTATAAAAAGGACAATTAATAAAGAGAGTATTGTATTACTTTTCATATAGAATTTCTTCGTGAACAAATGTAAAATAATTTAACGAAAGTTATAGTTAATAATTATCTTGAAAAATGTTAATTATAAATTGAGTTTTAAATATTTTTTTTCAAGTTGATAACATGCAGGAAATCTAACAGAAATTTCCTTTTCTTTGCAGTATGTTAGAACTTAATTATAGTGGTTTTTCTTTAGAAGCAGGTACAGATGAAGCGGGTAGAGGTTGTTTGTGTGGGCCAGTTGTAGCTGCAGCAGTAATTCTACCAGAAGGTTTTTCACATTCTTTTTTAAACGATTCTAAACAGCTTTCAGAGAAAAAGAGAGAAGAAGTAAGGCCATTTATAGAAGAAAATGCCTTGGCTTTCGGTGTTTCTTTTGTTTGGCAGCAAGAAGTAGATGAAATAAATGTTTTACAAGCTTCAATAACAGGAATGCATCGTTCTATAGACGCTTTAAAAATTAAACCAGAATTTATTATTGTAGATGGTAATAAATTTAGAGATTATAAAGAAATTCCGCATGAAACCATTGTAAAAGGAGATGCAAAATATCTAAGTATTGCTGCAGCGTCTGTGTTGGCAAAAACATATAGAGATGATTATATGAAGAAGATTCATAAAGAATTTCCGATATATAACTGGGCCAAGAATAAAGGCTATCCAACCAAAGAGCATAGAAATGCAATTAGAGAGTTTGGTGCAACAGTGTTTCACAGAAAAACATTTAGGTTGTTACCAGAACAAATTAAGTTGAAAATATAATTTTTTTTAGAAGCTATTTCCTGCTTTCGCTACTCGCTTTTTTTATCCTGAAAAAGGAATAAAAAAGAGCTCAAACAAACCGCCCTATCAGGGCTAGATAAATTTGCAAACTCTCAGAAAAATAATTTTAGAAACTCATTAATTTATTTCTTAATTATTAAAAAACTTCAACTATTTTTACGCTCTCAATTCTATAAGATGATTAAGAAAACACGCGCAGAAATTACCAAATGTATCCTTCATAAAGTAGCCAATAAGTTTAATAGTGGTCAGAATGTTTTTTCAGATGACTTAATTCGTTTCGATCAAGAGAGTTACGATTTAATGAAGAATTTTCTTTTAAAACCATTTGGTAGTTTAACACAAAGTTACCGTTTTACAAAGCATGAAGATGTTCGTTTAAACGCATTAAATAATTTCGCTTCAGAAATTTTTAAAGAAGAAACTTCCTTTGTAGAATACTCTAAAAGTATTGTAAATCATTTATTTGAACAATCGAACTCTGCACAAATAAAAACAGGAGATGCAATTGTTGTTTTTATAGAAGGAATAGAATATAAAGATGTATTAACAGAAGCAATTGGTATCTTTAAAATTGAAAATAAAGTAGATTTTTTTCAAACCTATTTAGACGACAATGAAAGTTTTGATGTGGTTGTTCAAAAAGGAATTTCAACAAAAAGAATAGACAAAGGTTGTATCATATTAAATACATCAGATGAAGAAGGTACTGTTGTGTTATCTGTAGATAATAATAATTATGATGCACAATATTGGGTTAAGAATTTCTTAGATGTAAAACTTGCAGACGATTATAATTCGCATACACAGAGTTATTTAGAAATGTGTAAGGAGTTTTCTGAAGAAGTAATTAAACCAGAATTAGGAATGCAGCAACAGGGAAATTTTCTTGCAAATACAGTAGACTATTTTAAGGAAAATGAAGCCGTAGATTATGCTACTTTTAAAGACGAGGTTTTTACAGATGAAAAACATAAAGAACAGTTTGACGATTATAAAAAACATTTCGAAAACTTAAATGATGTATTAATCAGAAATAATTTTGATGTTTCTGGCGTTGTCTTAAAGAAAGAAAAAAACAAGCTAAAGACAGAAATTAAACTAGATACAAATATTAATATAAAACTAGATGTAGATGCACCAGAAGCCGCTTCAGAATATTTAGAAAGAGGCTATGATGAAGAGAAGAAAATGAAATTTTATAAAGTTTATTTTAACGAAGAAAAATAGTTTTTAAATAAGATCTTAAAAGGAAGAGCCTACAATATTTTAAAAATATTGTAGGCTCTTCCTTTTATAAAAAAGTATTAAAGAATTATTTTATAAGAAATTCATCTACCTCAAACAAGGTTTTAAAATGCGTTAAAATTTTCAATTTTATTTCCTCTACATCTAATTTTTTTCCTAACTCAGCTTCCATAGAAGCAACTGCCTTTCCTCGAATTCCACAAGGAATAATATTATCGAAATAACCTAAATTGGTATTTACATTTAAAGCAAAGCCATGCATGGTTACCCAACGAGAAGAACGAATTCCTAAAGCACAAATTTTACGAGCAAAAGGGGTGCCAACATCTAGCCAAACACCAGTTTCACCAGCACTTCTTTCTCCTTTTAAACCATATTCTGCAATGGTTAAAATAATAGCTTCCTCTAGTAAACGAAGGTATTTATGAATGTCTGTAAAGAAATTTTCTAAATCTAAAATAGGGTATCCAACAATTTGTCCAGGACCATGATAAGTAATATCTCCACCACGATTTATTTTATAAAAAGTAGCTCCTTTTTCTTCAAGCTGTTTCTCGTTCAGTAATAAATTACTTAAATCGCCACTTTTACCTAAGGTGTACACATGAGGGTGTTCCACAAATAAAAAGTGATTTTCCGTTTCTTGTTCAAGGTTCTTTCTTCGGTTATTAATCTTTACATCTACAATTTCTTGTAGTAATTCAGATTGATAATCCCAAGTTTCCTTGTAGTCTTTAACTTTTAAGTCTTTAAGTAGTATGTTTCTATTCATATTATCGACTACAAAGATAAATATTTCCTTATATTTGGAATCCTTATATGATTAAAATTTTATTATGAAAATAAAGCAATTTCAACTTTCTATATTAGCTGTTCTACTTCTTTTTTCTTTAAAAAGTAATGGTCAAGAATTATGGGAAAAGCTCGATAAAGAAAGTTCTTCTCTTCAGAAAAAAGAAATTAGAAGCTTTAAAAATTTTCCTACCAAGCATTTATTGTACAAGTTAGATCTTAATAATATTGAAAAGGCTATAAACAAGCGTTCTAGGTCTTTTAGTAAAACAATATTACTGCCAAATTCTGATGGTACGTTAGAGGCTTTTGAAATGAGAGAATCTTCAAATTTTGAAAAAGCATTGTCAGATAAGTTTCCATCTATAAAATCTTATACTGCTGTAGGAATTGATACACCCACATCTTTTGCGAAAATTAGCATGGGGTCAGATGGTTTTCATGCAGTAATTTTTTCACAGAAAGAGAAAACAGTTTATATAGATCCTTATTCTAAAGACAACCAAGAGTATATTGTTTATAAAACATCAGATTTAAAAGAAGAGGATGCTATTTTTAAATGTAAAGTTGAAGAGTCAGCAAAAAAACCAGTGTTTACAAGCACTAATGCAAGAGCTTTTAATGATGGGAATCTTAGAACTTTTAGACTTGCCTTAGCCTGTAGTGGAGAATATGCACAGTTTCATTTAAATAATCAAGGAGTTTCTTCTACAGCTAGTGATTCAGATAAAAAAACAGCAATTTTATCTGCGATGAATACTTCTATGACAAGGGTTAATGGTCTCTTTGAGAAAGACTTATCGGTTAAAATGGTGATTGTATCCGATAATGATAAAATAATTTTTTTAGATAAAGATACCGATAATATTACTGATGGCGATACGAATGCAATGATTGATGAAGTGCAGTCTATTGTAGATGCAAAAATAGGAACAGGAAATTATGACATTGGCCATATTTTTAGTATTGGTGGAGATGGTTTAGCAGGTTTAGGTGTTGTTTGTGTTTCAGGACAGAAGGCAAGAGGAGTTACAGGAAGAAGTTCTCCTATTGGAGATCCTTATGATATTGATTTTGTAGCACATGAAATGGGGCATCAATTTGGTGCAACACATACTCAGAATAATAATTGTAATAGATCAAACACAACTTCAATAGAGCCAGGAAGTGGTTCTACAATTATGGGATATGCAGGTATTTGTAGTCCGAATGTTCAGGGTAAAAGTAATGCTTATTTTCATGCTGTAAGTATTTCTCAGATGCAGGTAATTATTGCTTCATCAGGAAGTTGTGCTGTTCTAACAAGTAATGGTAATAGTACCCCTGTTGCAAATGCAGGTTTAGATTATAGCATCCCAAAATCTACTCCTTTTCTTTTAAAAGGAACTGCTACAGATGCAGACGGAGTTTCTTCTTTAACTTATAATTGGGAGCAAACAGATAATGAAGTTGCAACAATGCCACCTGTAGCAACAAGTACAGGCGGACCAATGTTTAGATCTTTGTCTTCAAATATTTCTTCTAATAGATACATGCCAGAGCTTACAACAGTAATTTCTGGAAACAACTCTTCTGCATGGGAAGTACTGCCAAGTGTTGCTCGAGAGTTGAACTTTTCTTTATTGGTTAGAGATAATAACACAACTGGTGGTGCTACATCTAGAGATAATATGGTGGTAACTGTAGAAGATGCAGTTGCTTTTACAGTTACTTCGCAGAGTAACACGACAACTTGGGATGCAGGAAGTTCGCAAACCATTACTTGGAACAAAGGAACGACAGATATAGCACCTATAAATTGCCAAAATGTAACGATTAAGTTGTCTGAAGACGGAGGATTGACTTTTCCAATAATACTAATCTCGAATACAGAAAATGACGGAACAGAAACGATAACTGTGCCAAATAATGTAACTACTCAAGCGAGAATAATGGTAGTAGCTGCAGATAATATTTTTTACAATGTAAATACAGTGAATTTTGAAATTCAATCTACAACACCTTCTTTTTTACTAAAAAACACGAGTGGAGACTTGTCTGCTTGTAATTCTGAAAATCAAAGTGCAAGTTTTATTTTAAATTTAGATTTTATCAACGATTTTACAGAAGCGGTTTCTTTTGTGGCAACTGGGCAACCAGCTGGTTCTTTAGTAGATTTTAGTCCAACAACTATTAATAACGATGGTAATGTTGTGCTAACAATTTCTAATTTAGACGGAATAATAGCGCAAGATTATAATATAAATGTTCAAGGAAATAGTACAAGTGTAAATCAGAATATTGATTTGAAATTAGTAATAACAGCATCAAACTTAGGGATTGTAACCTTAACAGCTCCTTCAAATGGAGCAACAAATATTTCTTTAACAGAGGTGTTAACTTGGCAAGAAGATACGAATGCAAGTTCTTACATTGTAGAAATAGCCAATGACAACGCTTTTACTAATATTGTTTCTACTGGCTCCCCAGCTACAAATACATATAAAGTTACTAATTTAGATGTAAATACACTCTATTATTGGAGGGTTAAAGCAAAAAACAATTGTAACGAAGGTTCTCTTTCTAACTCCTTTAATTTTACAACGGAAACTCCAAAATACTGTACTTCTACTTTTACAGACGAAGCTGGCGGTTCAGAACACATTACAAATGTTACTTTTAACTCTATAAATAACACCTCTGACAATGACGTTAGTGATGGCTATCAGGATTTTACAACTATAAATACAAATGTTTTAAGAGATCAAACACGAGAGATTAGCGTAACTTTTGATACTGGCGGATATCAAGATCATTGCTATGTTTTTATAGATTGGAATCAAGATTATATTTTTGATAAAAACACAGAAAGATATGATTTGGGGACGAAAATAGAAGATATCGATACTGCAACTTTTAATATAAAAGTGCCTTCGGATGCAAAATTTGGAAAAACGAGAATGCGAGTTTTAATAGAGTATGAAGATCCTACAGATGGTTTTGGCGATGGGGCCTGTGATGCAGACCATTTAACAGAATGGGGAGAGACAGAAGATTATTCAGTAACAATAGTTGACAATACAGCATCTATTAAAGAGCTTGATTTTAAAGGATTTAATTTATTTCCGAATCCTACAAAAGGAGCATTTACTTTAAACTTAAAACTTGTAAATACAGACAAAGTATCTGTGCAATTATATGATGTTCGGGGAAAATTAATTACTGAGAAAAACTATTATAATTCGGCTGCAAATTTCTCTGAGAAAATATTTTTTGAGGCAGTTTCTTCAGGTTTGTACTTAATAAAAGTAACAAATGGTAACAAGCAAACTACTCGGAAATTAATAATCAAATAAAAATAAAATATACAATTTAGAAAAAGACCACATTTGTAACAGAATGTGGTTTATTTTTGACTAATTCCCAAAAAATAAAATGTATAAATAACTTCCCGGAATTCATGTAAATACGCTAGTAATAATAATAGCATCCATATAGAGAAAACCATTTTAACTTATGTTTTTTTTACTAAAATATGGCAAATAAAAAAGCCTCGTCTATATATAGATGAGGCTTTTAAATTTTTTGTTTTTGTTTATCCTAAGAAAGGATATTTATAATCTGTAGGTGTAACAAAAGTCTCTTTTATCAATCTAACAGAAGTCCAACGTAGCAAGTTTTGTGCAGAACCAGCTTTGTCATTTGTACCAGAAGCTCTAGCTCCTCCAAATGGTTGCTGTCCAACAACTGCTCCAGAAGGTTTGTCGTTAATATAAAAGTTTCCTGCAGCATTTTCTAATGCTTTAGAAGCCTTTTCGACAATGTATCTATCTTTAGAAAAGATAGCTCCTGTTAATCCATATTCTGTAGTTTCATCAACTAATTTTAAACATGCTTCCCAATCTGCATCTTCATATACGTAAACCGTCATTACTGGTCCGAATAACTCAGTAGTCATCGTTGCATATTTAGGCGAAGTACTTACAATAACAGTAGGCTCTATAAAGTATCCTACAGATTTATCATGATTTCCACCAATAATAATTTCTGCATCTGAATCTTTTTTAGCAGCATCGATATAGCTTGCTATCTTATCAAAAGAACCTTCGTGAATCACTGCATTTACAAAGTTTGAAGTATCTTCTGGAGACCCCATTTTTAACTCACTTGCTTGTGCAATTAAATGTTTCTTAACTTCTGGCCAAAGTGAAGCAGGAATGTAAGAACGTGAAGCAGCAGAACATTTCTGACCTTGGTATTCAAAAGCACCTCTTGTCATTGCTGTAGCAACTTGTAAAGGGTTTGATGAGTTATGAACCCAGATAAAATCTTTTCCACCAGTTTCTCCAACAATTCTTGGGTATGTTTTATATGTGTGAATGTTGTTTCCTATTTGTTTCCACAATTCTTTAAAAACATGTGTAGAACCTGTAAAGTGTAATCCAGAGAAATCTGGAGACGCTAAAACAGTATCAGAAATCATTACAGGATCTCCGTAAACTACATTTATAACACCATCTGGCAAACCAGCTTCTTTAAATAGGTCTACAATTACTTGTGCAGAATATGCTTGATGATCTGAAGGTTTCCAAACAACAACATTACCCATTAAAGCTGCTGCTGCAGGTAAATTTGCTGCAATAGAAGTAAAGTTAAAAGGAGAAATTGCATATACAAAACCTTCTAAAGGTCTGTACTCAACCCTGTTCCAAACGCCTGCTGAAGATGTCGGCTGATCTTTGAAGATATCCGTCATGTATTCTACGTTAAATTTAAAGAAATCGATCATTTCGCAAGCAGCATCAATTTCTGCTTGGTATACGTTTTTAGATTGTGCAATCATTGTTGCAGCATTCATTCTTGCTCTGTAAGGTCCTGCTAATAATTCAGCAGCCTTTAAGAAAATAGAAGCACGTTCCATCCAACTTACGCTAGACCAAGCCTCTCTTGCAGCTAAGGCTGTAGAAATTGCAGTGTCTACATGCGATTTATCTGCTGTATGATATTGCCCAACAACATGCTTATGATCATGAGGAGGTGTAATATTTTTAGTATTTCCTGTTCTAACTTCTTCACCATTAATATGCATTGGCACATCAATGTTGCTGTTGAACATTTCTTTATAAGTAGCTAATAATTCTTCTCTTTCAGGAGAACCTGGAGCATACCCTTTTACTGGTTCGTTAACTGCTTTTGGAACATTAAAAAATCCTCTTGCCATTTTGTGTGTTTTTTTAAATTTAATCGACTAATTTTGAGCTTCAAAGTTACAATTTTTGTTTCAATAAATTTAGCCGATTTTTATGTCTTTTATTATGATAAACATAATAATCATGTTTTAATATAAAAAATATCGGAATTAATTAAAAAGGATATTATGTGCACGGTAACGTACCTTCTTTTAGGTAATAATAACTTTATTTTAACTTCTAATAGAGATGAAACTCCTTTAAGAAAAACAATTCCGCCAAAAGAGTATTTAGAAAATGGTGTTGAGTTAACCTACCCGAAAGATGAAATAGCAAGAGGTATTTGGATTGGCTTAAGTGATAAAAAACGATTGGTCTGTCTGTTAAATGGCGGTTTTGTAGCTCACAAAAGAAAACTTCCTTATAAAATGAGTAGAGGTATTGTTGTAAAAAAAATCTTTCAGAAGAGGATGCAGTGTCTTTTATAAATGCTTTTAATTTTGAAGCAATTGAGCCTTTTACATTCGTTTTAATTGATTGGTTTACAAATCTAAAAACCTATGAGTTGGTTTGGGATGGTGTAATAAAGTATTTTAAAGAGTTGCCTCAAGAACCTAAAATTTGGTCTTCTTCTACTTTATATACAGAAGAAATGAAAGGACTAAGAGAAGCGTGGTTTTCAAATTGGCTTTCAGTACACAAGGAGTTTTCTCAGGAAGAAATATTAGAATTTCATCAAAATGAAAACTTAGGAACTAAAGGAATTGCACCAAAAATGAAAAGAGAATTTGTGGAAACTGTAGTGTTACTTCAGTAAAAAAAGAAAGTAAAACGGTTACAATGTTATATAGAGATTTTTTAGATTAATAGAGTGCAAAAGAAATGATAGCCACTAATAAGATACCTAAAATTCCCATTATTAAATAAACAAAGTTTAGCATTAGAAATTTTATAAATGTTTTAAAGATTCCTTGTTGATAGAATTTTTTCATTGCTAAAAACAAATAGACTAAAAAGAGTATTAGAAAAATCCAAAGGTCTTCTGTATTAACAAAAAGTTCGACTATTGTAAATATAGTTAACAACATAAAAAATACCGTTTGGGTATGAAAAACAAAGATTAAATGATCTACGTACGTATATTTTCTTCTGATATAAAATAGTTTTAAAAATAGTGTGAATAATGGTAGAAAAATAAATAATGAAACAGAACCATAGGATAAAGCTTCACTTAAAAACTTATCTGCGCTATTTGTATCATTAAAAACCTGACTCATTGTTTTAGATCTTTCATATAAAAATCTATTTTTTAGGTTTTTAGGGTAGTTTAAAGAATCTAAAGCATCGTTTGTAGCTGCTTTTGGGTGTTCTTTTTGGTGTTTTAAAAAGAGACCTAATCTTGTACCCTCAAAAGAAAGTTTATTTTCAGTAATTTCTTTCCTTTTTGTAGAATCTTTCGCTTCTTCTTCAATAGTGTCTAAAATTTCTTTTTTCTTTTTATCCGATAAACCAAAGTAAAAAGATTTATCGAACTCTTTTTCAACTAGCTTTTTTATAGAGTCTGGCTTAATTTCACTGTTATCAAGCGCGTCTTTATAGCTTAGTTCTTTTTGAATGTTTTCTTTTGTAAGATTTTGGTATTTATTATAGTTTTTAGAGAAGCCTAAAACTAAGAAAAATAGAATTGAAGCGGTTATATAAAAACGAAAAGGATTCGAATATCTACTTCTTTTGCCTTCTCTATAATCTTTGGTAACTTTTCCTGGGTTTATTAAAAGCGGAATTAAAGTACGCCAAAATTTTGTGTCAAAACTGAACAATCCATTAAAAACCTCATGAATAAAATTACCAAAAGTAATTTTATTTCCTTTGTTTTCTTGTCCACAATCTGGGCAAAACTTTTCGTGTCCGCTAAACGGATGTCCACAATTTAAACATTCTGGATCTTTAATTTTAGCGAGTTTCTTTTTAGATTTACTTAATTTAATAAGACAGGTGTGGTTAGTTGAAAAGTTGGTATGTACACTTTAAATTGTTCGTAGGTTTCTAAATTTATCATTGTATAAAAACCTTTCATTGCGCCTAAATTAGATTCTAAAAAACAACCAGAACTATAGGTGTAATTATCACTAGGTAATAAGGTTGGTGTTTGCCCAACAACGCCTTCTCCGCTTACAATTTCTGTTCCGTTTAAAGAGTCGTAAATAGTCCAGAATCTATCTGTTAGTTTTACCGTTTCTAAACTTTCATTTTCTATAGAGATGGTGTATGAAAAAACATAGTACAATTTGTTATTTCTATAACTTGTACCATTATAGTTTGTTTCTACAGAGATTTTTATGCCTTTTGTAATTTGTTGAATCATACTTACGTAAATGTAGTTTTTTTGATGATAAACCACAAATGATTTTTCACCTCATTTATATTTAAAATTATCTTTAGTATAAGAGGACGTTTTTCCTTATTCAAAATATAAAAAATTATTGCTTGTTAGATAATACTTACGTGGCATTAGTTATTATTTCTCTTGGAGTGTCTTTTTTAAGATTTATTAAAGTCTTTTGTTGCAGAACACATTCCGTTTTATTGGGTAAAGTTTACTCAATCAGACTATGAATTACACATCTTTTACACGATTTATACTTCTTTAAATAAATGCAAATACATCTTAAATGCTTGATAATAAGAAGTTTAGTGTAGTTTTTGAAGAAGTATTTCTTTGCGGCATATTTATTTCTATATACCTAATCGTAAATAATTATTAATATTAAAACTTAAATTATGAGAAAATTAATTTTAACAGTAGTAGTAGCAGCATTAACAAGCGGAGCATCAATTTCAGCTGCAAACATCAGTAATAATAATAGTAATTCTGACGAAATCATTACCGTAGTAGTGAATGATAGTTTTAAAGAAATTGCTGTAAAGGAATTACCAAAAGCAGTTTCTGAAGCAATTTTAAAAGATTTTAAAACCGCTACCGTTGCTAAAGCCTATGTAAATGGTAGTGCGCAATACAAAATAGAGCTTACTGTTGATGCAACAAAAACTGTTGTTTATGCAGATAAAGAAGGGAAATGGTTAAAAGAAGAAGATATTATTACAGAAAAATAATTTTTAGTTGTAAGAATTTTCAAACACCTAATTGTAATTAATTATTAATATAAAACTTAAATTATGAGAAAATTAATTTTAACAGTAGCAGTAGCAGCATTAACAAGTGGAGCATCAATTTCAGCTGCAAACATTAGTAATAATAATAGTAATTCTGACGAAATCATTACCGTAGTAATGAATGATAATTTTAAAGAAATTACTGTAAAGGAATTGCCAAAAGCAGTTTCTGAAGCAATTCTAAAGGATTATGCAAAAGCAACTATTGCTAAAGTTTATGTAAATGGTAGTGAGCAATATAAAATAGAACTTACTGTAGACAAGACTAAAAGTATTGTCTATGCAGATAAAGAGGGGAAATGGTTAAAAGAAGAGGAAGTGAATACAGAAAAGTAATTCTTAGCTATAAGAATTTTTAAACTCAATTTTCAAAAAGAAAGGCATTTTTTAATTAAAATGTCTTTTTTTTTATAACAATCAATTTATCTTAATATTTTTGTAAGAAATGTATAAGCTTTATGAAAGGGATTTTATTAGTTGAAGATGATGTTGCGTTTTCAGAAATGTTGAAGCAATTTCTTATTAGGCACAAGTATGTTGTAGACGTGAGTTATAATATAAAAAATGCTTTGCAACAATTAGAAAAGCAAAATTACGATTTAGTTTTTACAGATTTACGCCTTCCAGATGGTGATGGAATTACGTTGTTAAAGGAAATAAAGCAGAGCAAGTACAATACTCCAGTGGTTTTAATGACGAGTTATGCAGAGGTTTCTACTGCTGTGCAAGCAATGAAACAAGGTGCTTTCGATTATATTTCGAAACCTTTTAACCCAAGTGAAGTTTTAGAAGTGATTAGCAATGCTTTAGAAGTAAAGACAAGTAATTTAGTAATTCATGAAGAAAAAGAAAAAGTAGAAGAAAGTAGCAAGCCAATAACAGGTTTTGTGCAAGGAATTAGTAGTTCGTCTAAAGTTCTCGACGAATATATTTGTTTAGTAGCACCGATTAATATGTCTGTGCTTATAACTGGTGAAAGTGGTACTGGTAAAGAAGTAGTAGCAAAATCAATTCACTTAAAAAGCCCAAGACACAATAAACCATTTATCGCTGTTGACTGTGGTGCAATTCCTAGAGAAATAGCTTCTAGTGAGTTTTTTGGACATAAAAAGGGTTCTTTTACAGGCGCAAATGAGGATAAAATAGGGCATTTTGAATCAGCAAATGGAGGCACACTTTTTTTAGATGAGGTTGGTAATCTAACGTATGAAAACCAAGTACAATTATTACGCGCTTTGCAAGAAAGAAAAATTAAACCCGTTGGTAGTAGTAAAGAAATTAATGTTGATATTCGATTGATTACAGCAACAAATGAAGATTTACTTGCAGCTGTTGAAAAAGGTGATTTTAGAGAAGATTTATACCATCGCTTAAATGAGTTTTCTATTAAAGTACCTAGTTTAAAAGATAGAAAGGATGATTTAATCTTATATGCAGATTTCTTTCTAAATAAGGCAAACGAACAGTTAAGCAAATCGGTGATTGGTTTTTCTAAAAATGTATTAACTATTTTTCAAAACTACCAATGGCCAGGTAATTTACGCGAACTATCTAATGTTATAAAAAGAGCTACTTTATTAACAAAATTAGAAATTATTGATGTTGATGTTTTGCCTAGCGAATTAACAAAAGTTAAAGAAAATACTATTTCATCAAACAAATTCTCTACAAAAGAAAACGAAAAAACACTTATTATAAGTGCGCTAGAAGAGGTTGGTAATAATAAAACCCAAGCTGCAAAATTGTTAAATATTACTCGGAAAACACTTTACAATAAAATGAAAGAATACGCGCTTAGTTAAGGTAGTTTTTCAATGCTTTTATAAATGTCTTTAAGTGTCCTTCAAAATCCATAAAAACTTTATTATCCATAAAATTAGTGGTTTCAAACACTTCTAAATAAGGAATAATAGCTTTAACTTCTAATTGCTTAAACATACTTAGCATTTTATGGCTAACCTCATTCAATAGATGAAGGTCATTGTTTTGCTTTGCCTTTTTCAATAATAAATAATCCTTTTGTGTCTCTTCCAAAAAAAGCTGTAATGTACTTCTTATTGCAGTAATATCATTATTCAAAAAAGAGCTAAAAGTTTCAATACTAAAACCTGCTGTTATTTTATCATTATTAATGGTGTGTGCTTTGGTTTCTAAAAGACGAGCATTAAAAAATTGCTGTAAAATGTTTTGAAGTTTGTTAGAATCAAATGGTTTTATTAATACTTCAGAAAAACCAATTTTTAGATACTCTTTTGTAGAAATATTTGCACGCCCAGTCATCGCAATTATAGGTTGATTTTGATAAAATTCACTGTTTTTAAGGATTTCCATAAAATGAATCCCATTCATTTTTGGAAGTTGAATATCAGTTAAAACAAAATCATAGGCTATTTTATCAATTGCTTCAATGGCTTTTTGAGCATTATCAAAAGTGTAGGTTTTAATATTAAATTGGTTTAAAAAAACTTTTAAAAGTTGTTGAATAGAGGCGTCATCTTCAATAATAACGGCAGTTAAATTAAAGCGGGTTATTTCGTCTTTAGGCTCGTTAATTTTTATAAGTGGTTTCTCCGATAATTTTACAGGTATCTTTAAGGTGAAAGTACTTCCGATGTTTAATTTGCTTTCTAAAGTTAAAGTACCGCCTAGTAATTCTGCTAGTTGTTTAGAAATGGTTAAGCCCAAACCAAATCCTTTTAGGTTATTTTCGTTATCGTTATCAGCTTGGTTAAAAGCTTTGAAAATAGTTGCTTTTTTATTTTCACTAATGCCAATTCCTGTATCGCTCACTAAAATTTCTAAGCTGCTTTTACTTCCTTGTTGCTTCAAAAAACTTTTAATGGTTATTGTTCCTTTGTTGGTGAATTTACAGGCGTTTACAATTAAATTAGATAAAATTTGTTTTATCCTAAACGGGTCGCTAATAATTTGATTATTGATAGCGCTATCTTGTTTAATTACAAAACGTATTGGTTTTTCTTGAATGATGGTTTTAGCATTTTGAGTGATTTCATCTATATAATTTTCTAAATTAAATGGAACTGACTCAATAGCTACATGTCCGTTTTCTAGTTTAGAAAACTCTAAAAGATCATCTACTAATTTCCCCATATAGTTTGATGCGCTGCGAATATGGTCGATGTAGTTTTTATCTTTTGTGTTTTGTGTAGATTTTTGAAGTAGTTCACTAAAACCAGAAATAGTACTTAGTGGTGTTCTTAAATCATGACTTACCATAGAAATTAACTGTTCTCTACTTTCTAAAATTGATTTTGTGGTTGCATTGGCTTTCTCTAATTGCTTACGGTATCGCTGGCTTTTCCAAAAATCACCTAAAATAATAATTGAAAAAATAATAATGATAATAAAGCTAATTCCCGCTGCAAACAGAATAATATTTCTACTATGGTTAAGGGTTGCTTCTCTATGTTTGTTCATATTACTGGTGTAGAGAATAATATCCTTTTCTAGGTTTTCTAAAAGTTCTTGTAATTTTCTAGAAATAGTTAAATCGTTTTCAATAAGTTCGTTTTGTTTTCTTTTTAGGTATATGCGATGTTTATTTGTTTTATTTTGAGCTTCTTTTAGCATACTCCTAGAAATAGATACTAGAGAGTCTATTTGTTTTTGCTCAATATTATTTGTAGAATCGTTCGGGATATATTTGCGAAGTGCACTGGTGAAATTCTCGAATTTTGATTGCGTTTCATTGTATAAAAAAAAAGGATTCTCGACTAAATCATTAGTTGTACCCTTGCCCAAAAGAGAATCAATGGCGCTTAACTTATTAATGGCTTTATTTATAGATTGATCAGAATCATAGTTGCGATTTAAGTTTTTTAAATCGATAATATTCCTTAGTTTTTTATCTATAATTAATTTAATACTATCTAAAATAAATTCCTGCGAATCATTAGCCACAATAAGACTTAGGGAATCTATTTTTGATACTAATTGTTTGTTTTCATTTAGATATTCCTCAAATTTTGTTTTAGAATTGAGTTGAAGTGCAGCTCTAGCTAAACTTTCATTTTTATAGATATTGGCTATTAAAGTTCCTGTTTTAACAATTATATTTCTATCTGAAATATCTTGTTTTTGTAACTGCGTAAATGTTTTTACTTCAGAGAGTACCAAATAACCAGAGGTGGCAGCTAAAAGACCAAGAATAATGTATCCTATTAAAACTTTAAAAGTAATCCTCTTTTCTAATAACTGCATAAAATATGTGTGTAATCTGGTTTCTTATAATTGGCTTATTTTTTTTTATTAAAAGTGTAGTATTTTATCTGTTTATCTATTCTGATTAAAATATCCTT
Organism: Polaribacter sp. ALD11; assembly: GCF_002831685.1. NCBI lineage: Bacteria > Pseudomonadati > Bacteroidota > Flavobacteriia > Flavobacteriales > Flavobacteriaceae > Polaribacter > Polaribacter sp. ALD11. The sequence goes on from NZ_CP025119.1 coordinate 2,898,600, forward strand.
TACCAACACCAATTACGCGGTCATACAAACTGCCAGAAGGTTTAAAGTAGATAATAACTGTGTACTCATTTTCAGTTTCAAAGAATGTACCATTAATCTCATTGGTATTTACAAAATTATCTTTACCAATGGTAGCAAACGTATAGTTATAAAAGCCTTGTTTTAGTAAGATATTTGTGGTGTATGTTTGGTTTTTTGGGTTGTAATACATTCTATTTTTATCAGAAATAGAAAAAGCATTGAACGCGCCATAAACGTAAACCTCTTTTTCTTTGAACATTTCGTCTACTTCCATAGAAAAATGCATTAAGGCATAGTCTGCCTCTGTGTTATTGTCATTTCCTTCTAAAGTTCTAATGGCAAATTGCCCGTTTATATCAGGATTGTATGTGTATTCTTTAAACGGATTATAGGTAAAAGGATACAAATAAAGGTTGTAAACATCTTCTTTCGTTATTTTTACAATATTTAAACTCCTATTTCGGATGGTTTTAGTATCAAAATTTAAATACTCATTTCCGCCCCAAAAGTTTGTCTTGTTTGTGTAGGTATATAAAAGCTGATTTGGTTTGAAAAAAGTAGGTTGCAAATTGGTAATAGTCTCGTTCCAATTATTGTTTTTTAGAATGGCAACATTTATTTCTTGGCTTGGGTTGTTTATTCTAGTTCCTGCATGGTTTATAGAGAATTGAACCGTTTGTTGTGTGTTTAGTGTCCTCGTATTTCTGCTTCGAACAACCGTAACAGGTACGGTAGTCTCATTTTCGTATAATACAAATCTTCTTGTAAAAACCACTTCATCATAGTTATTTAGAACCGATAAAAGATAGTTTCCACTCTTAGTAATTACGGTATTTATGTTCGGGATTTTAACTGAATAATGTGTGTAATTTTGCAACGTATTAAATGAATTTGTGACATTGATTATGGTGTTTTGGTCGAACCCATTTATATACTGACTCGAAAGTAATCTGCTAGGTTTCCAATCGTGCGTTTTGTGCTCAATTTTGTATTTATAATCTTTGCTATCTGCATCTAAATCATCAAAAGATAATTCTAAAACAGTGCCTAAAGGTACAATTGCAGAAAAACTATTTTCTTGAAGTGGACTAAGTTGAATTGTTCCAATATTTTGTGCATTTATAGAAGTAAATAAAATCAATAAAAGCCAAGTTATTTTTTTATGCATATTTTGTGGTAATTATAATTCAAAAGTACTAAATTTTGTACGTTAAATAGAATAGCAATTACTGTTCCTTTTTTTATGAAATTCGAATTAATTCTCATAAAATTTTAGATTAAAACAGTTTTTTATGCTTGATGTTTTTTGTTTTTAAAAAATTACTACAACGTTTTTAAAATATAATTATTTAGAATAGATATAAATAAGAATAATTCACTAAGATTAACCCCGAATGATATCAGTCCTCACTTACAAAATCTTTAAATTTGCATGATTTTTTTAGATAACTAAACATTCCAATTTACTATGTCAAAAGACATTCGTATTAAAAAAGGCTTAGATATTAAGCTTGTTGGCGTTGCAGAAAAAAATACTACCAAGAGTTCTCAAAGTAGTGTTTATGCAGTAAAGCCAGAAGATTTTCACGGAATAATACCCAAACTTATTGCCAAAGAAGGTACAGAAGTAAAAGCAGGAGAAGCACTTTTTCATTCAAAAAGTGACGCTCGTATTTTATTTCCTAGTCCGGTTTCTGGTAAAGTAGTAGAGGTAATACGTGGCGCAAGAAGAAAAGTTTTAGCAGTTAAAATTACTGCAGATGCTACACAAACTTATAAAGATTTTGGTACTAAAGATGCAGGCGCAATGTCTGCAGAAGAAGTTAAGAATCATTTATTTGAAGCAGGTTGCTGGCCATTTGTAAAACAACGTCCTTATGATGTTGTTGCAAATCCTAATCAAGCACCAAAAGCTATTTTTGTGTCTGCATATGCAAGTGCACCTTTAGCAGCTGATTTAGACTATACTTTAGTGGGAAAAGAAACAGAGTTACAAGCAGCAATTACTGCTGTTTCTAAATTAACTGAAGGCAAAGTACATGTTTCAGTTGGTGCAAATTCTACTTCTCCGTTGGCAAAGTTATCTGGTGTAGAACTGCATAAAGTTTCAGGACCACATCCATCAGGAAACGTAAGCACTCAAATTGCACAAATAGATCCTATTAATAAAGGTGAAGTTGTTTGGGTAATTACACCACAAGATTTAGTGGTTATTGGAGAGTTGTTTTTAACAGGTAAACTAAATTTAACTAGAACTGTTGCTTTAACAGGTTCTCAGTTTAGCAAGCCACACTATGTAACTGCAATATCAGGAGCTTCAATAGCAACTGTAACTGCAAATAACTTGAAAGAAGATAACACAAGAATTATTAGCGGAAACGTACTTTCTGGAAAGGAAGTAAAAGCAGATGAGTTCTTAGGTTATTATGACAATCAAATAACAGCGATTCCAGAAGGAGATGATTATGAATTTTTTGGTTGGAATAAACCAATTTTTAATAAAATATCTACTTCTAGAGCATTTACTTTTTCTTGGTTAACACCAAAGAAAAAATACGATCTAAACACCAATACAAATGGTGAGCATAGAGCTTTTGTAGTAACAGGTTCTTATGAAGAGGTATTTCCTTTAGATATTTATCCGATGCAATTACTAAAAGCATTTATGTATAAAGATTTAGATGAAATGGAAGCTTTAGGTGGTTACGAAGTAGCACCAGAAGATTTTGCACTAACAGAATTTATTTGTGTATCTAAACAACCTCACCAGAAGATAATTCGTGAAGGTTTAGATTTAATGAGAGAAGAATTAGGATAAGGTTATGAGCTTAAAACAAAACTTACATAATTTAAAGGAGAAATATAAAGGAACCAAAATGGCACCAGCGTTTAACGCAATCCATACCTTTCTATATCTACCAAATGAAGTTACTCACGGAGGAACTCATATAAAAGCAGCAGACGATTTAAAGCGTACAATGAATATTGTAATAATGGCTTTAGTACCTTGTTTGCTTTTCGGAATGTTTAATGCAGGTTACCAACATTATGCAGCGATAGACGGTTCTTTAAGAACAGACGTTTTAGCGAACTTTTTTACGTTGGACAATCTTTGGATTGGTATTATTAAAGTATTACCATTAGTAATTGTTTCTTACGGAGTTGGTCTTTTAGTTGAATTTATTTTCGCAGTTATAAAAGGGCACGAAGTAGAAGAAGGGTACTTAGTAACAGGAATGTTGGTTCCATTAATTGTACCTATTGACACGCCTTTATGGATGTTAGCAGTTGCAGTTGTTTTTGGAGTTGTAATTGGTAAAGAAGTATTTGGTGGGACAGGAATGAACATCTTAAATCCTGCTTTAACAATTAGAGCCTTCTTATTTTTCGCATATCCAACGTGGATGTCTGGAGATAAAGTTTGGGTTTATGGAGCTGCTGAAAGAGCTAATGAAATTGTTGCAGGTTCAAATGCAGATGCAATTTCAGGAGAAACAATCTTAGGAAGTTATGCCCAAAACCAAGAAGTAATTTATTCTACATGGGACAAGTTTATGGGATTTATTCCAGGTTCTATCGGAGAAACATCAACACTACTAATTCTTTTAGGTGCAGCATTCTTAATTTTTACGAAAATTGGAAGTTGGAGAGTTATTCTTTCTACTTTTATAGGAGCAGCAGTTATGGGATTGATATTCAATCAAATTGTAGCAGCAGATATTATTACAGAATCTAGTAAATTCTATGGCTTAATGAACACGGTTTGGTGGGAACATTTAATGATTGGTGGTTTGGCTTTTGGTGCTGTGTTTATGGCAACAGATCCTGTAACAGCATCACAAACAAATAAGGGAAAATGGATTTATGGTTTCTTAATTGGTTTTATTTCAATTATGATACGTGTATTTAATCCGGCATATCCAGAGGGCGTATTTTTAGCAATTTTATTGATGAATGTATTCGCACCAACAATAGACCATTATGTGGTTCAAGGAAACGTAAAAAGAAGATTAAAACGTACTAAAGTTAAAACTGCCTAATTATGAGTAAGAGAACAGATAGTAATGGATATACAATGGTTTTCGCCGTAATTATGGTGTTAATTGTTGGTTCTTTGTTAGCCTTTTTAGCTTCGTCTTTAAAGCCTACAATCAAAGAAAATCAGAGAATAGAGAAGCAACAAAATATTTTGTATGCGATGGGTGTAAATGAAAATGACGAATCTAGCGCAAACTTTGTGTCAACAAAAGTTGCAGGAGATGAGTTTAAGAAGTACATCAAAAAACAGTTAGTTTTAGAAGGAGATAAAGTTACCGAAAGTGAAGATGCTTATTTAATTGATGTTAAAAAACAACAAGCAAATGCAAAAGTAGGTAAAGTTAGAAAGTTGCCTTTATTTGTTGGAGAGAAAGATGGTAAAACATATTATGTTGCTCCAATTAGAGGGAAAGGTTTATGGGATGCAATTTGGGGATATGTTTCTATGGATGAAAATATGGTTGTACAAGGAGCCTATTTCGACCATAAAGGAGAAACACCTGGTTTAGGTGCAAACATTAAACAGCGTTATTTTATGGACGATTTTATTGGCGAACACTTAATGACTGAGTCAGGAGCTTTTAAAGGAATTACCGTTGCCAAAGGAAATAACGACCCAAAGAACGAAGACAAAACAGATTATGAAGTAGATGCAATTGCTGGTGCAACAATTACTGGTGATGGAGTTTCTGCCATGATAAAGAAAGATTTAGCACTGTATGTGCCTTACTTCAAAAACTTAAAAAAATAATTTATGGGACTTTTATCAAAAAAAGACGCAGTATTACTTACAGACCCATTAGCAGATAACAACCCAATTACTATTCAAGTATTAGGTATTTGTTCCGCTTTAGCAATTACAGCAGAATTAAAAGCTTCTATTGTAATGGCAATTTCTGTAATGTTTGTATTAGGTTTAGGAAACGTAGTTATCTCTTTAATGAGAAACATTATACCATCAAAAATTAGAATTATTGTTCAACTAATTGTAGTTGCAACTTTAGTTATCATTGTAGATTTAGTATTAAAAGCATTCGCTTATGAACTAAGTAAAACACTATCGGTTTTTGTTGGGTTAATTATTACAAACTGTATTATTATGGGGCGTTTTGAAGCTTTTGCTTTGGCAAACAAACCATGGAGATCTTTCTTAGATGGAATTGGAAATGCAGTTGGTTATGGTGTAATCTTAATAATTGTAGGTTTCTTTAGAGAATTATTAGGTTCTGGTACGTTATTAGGATTTAAAGTTTTAGGAGATCCAATAGAAAAAACAGGATTGTATGCTTTCGGTTATGAAAATAACGGTTTTATGCTATTATCGCCAATGGCATTAATTGTTGTAGGAATTATTATCTGGATTCAACGTAGTAGAAATACATCATTAATAGAAGAAAACTAAACGTTTAACGTTTAAATAATATAGAATATGGAACATATAGAATTATTTTTCAAATCGATATTTATAGATAACATGGTATTTGCAACCTTCTTAGGAATGTGTTCTTACCTTGCTGTATCTAAAAAAGTAGCTACAGCTGTTGGTTTAGGAGCTGCAGTAATCTTTGTATTGGCTGTAACAGTGCCTTTAAACTGGTTGTTAGATCAATATATATTGCAAGAAGGCGCATTGGTTTGGTTAGGTCCAGAATATGCACAGTACGATTTAAGTTTCTTATCATTTATCATGTTTATTGCAACTATTGCAACTATGGTACAATTGGTAGAAATAATTGTAGAGAAATTCTCTCCTTCATTATACAACTCATTAGGTATTTTCTTACCGTTAATTGCAGTAAACTGTGCTATTTTAGGTGGAAGTTTATTTATGCAATCAAGAGAAATTCCTTCTTTAGGATTGGCTTTAACTTACGGAGTTGGCTCTGGTATTGGATGGTTTTTAGCGATTTTAGCAATTGCAGCTATTCGTGAAAAAATTAGATATTCAAGTGTTCCACCTGCATTAAGAGGTTTAGGAATTACGTTTATCATTACTGGGTTAATGGCAATTGGTTTTATGAGCTTTGGTGGTATGCTAACTGGTGGAGATGAGAAGAAAGAAGAGAAACCAGCTTCTTCTATTAGTTCGAGCGCAGTTGAGAACAATGTAGAAGTAGAAAAAAATGAAAAAGAAGAAGCTAAAGAGATTGTAGCTGAAAACACAAATATAAACCAATAGTAGCATGATATTAGCAGCAGGTACAACAGGAACCATTATTGCAACAGTAGCAGCTTTTTTAATATTAACGCTGGTATTAGTCGCATTATTATTATTTGTAAAACAAAAACTATCACCATCTGGTCCTGTAAAGATTATGATCAATGGTGAAAGAGAAATAGAAGTAGCATCAGGAGATTCTTTATTAACCACTTTAGGTGGTAATAAGATTTTCTTACCATCTGCATGTGGTGGTGGTGGAACTTGTATTCAATGTGAATGTCACGTAAATTCTGGTGGTGGAGAAGCATTGCCTACAGAAATTCCTCATTTTTCTAGAAAAGAATTAAAAGAAGGTGCACGTTTAGCATGTCAAGTAAAAGTAAAACAAGACATGAATATTTCTATTCCAGAAGAAGTTTTCGGAATTAAGAAATGGGATGCAGTTGTTGTAAGAAATTACAACGTAGCATCATTCATTAAAGAGTTTGTTGTTGAAATTCCAGAAGATATGGGATATAAAGCAGGTGGATATATTCAAATTGAAATTCCTCCTTGTGAAGTAAAGTTTGCAGATATGGATATTACAGCACATCCAGAAGAGCATGAAACACCAGATAAATTTAAAGCCGAATGGGAGAAGTTTAAACTGAGACCATTGGTTATGAAAAATAATGAAACTGTAGAAAGAGCGTATTCTATGGCTTCTTATCCTGCAGAAGGAAGAGAAATTATGTTAAATGTACGTATTGCTACGCCTCCTTTTGATAGAGCAAAAGGTGGATGGATGGATGTAAATCCTGGAGTAGCATCTTCATATATTTTCAACTTAAAGAAAGGTGATAAATGTGTGATTTCGGGTCCTTATGGAGAATTTTTTATTAATGAATCTGAAGCAGAAATGTTATACGTAGGTGGTGGAGCAGGTATGGCACCAATGCGTTCTCACTTATACCACTTATTTAGAACCTTAAAAACCGGTAGAAAAGTAACATATTGGTATGGTGGACGTTCTAAAGCAGAATTGTTTTATATAGAACACTTTAGAGCCTTAGAAAGAGATTTTCCTAACTTTAAATTCTTTATTGCATTATCAGATCCTTTAGATGTTGATAACTGGAAAGTAAAGAAAGATATTAGTGATGAAGCTGGAGATGGTTTTGTAGGGTTTATTCACAATTGTGTAATAGAAAACTACTTAAATCACCACGAATCACCAGAAGATTTAGAATTGTATTTCTGTGGACCACCATTAATGAACAATGCTGTTCAGAAAATGGGAGAAGATTTTGGTCTTTCAGATGACAATATCCGTTTTGATGACTTTGGAGGATAGACCTCAATATTATATTAAGTATGTACGAATCCGATTCAATTTTTGAATCGGATTTTTTATTTATCAAAAAATAGTAGTTTTGTCAAAACTAATTGATAACAATGCATTTAACTTTATTTCCTCTTATTTTAATGAGTATTATTGTTTTAGTGTTTCTTATTATTTATTTTTTTCAAGAAAGATTTATTTTTAAGAATGGAGAAAGAATACATGGCAACTATTTATACAATTTTTTAAATAGTTTTGAAGAAATTTTTATAAAAATAGATGGCAACAGTATAATTAATGCACTTCATTTTAAATTAAAAAAACCAAAAGGAATTATTTTATTTTGCCATGGAAATAGCGGTAATTTACAAAAATGGGGAAATCGTGTTTCTTATTTTTTAGATTATAATTATGAGGTATTTGTTTTTGATTACAGGAACTATGGAAAAAGTACAGGAAATTTTAATGAAGCTAAAATGTATAATGATGCTTTACTAATGTATAATCACATAAAAAAAAGTTATAAAGAAGATACAATTGTTGTTTACGGTTTTTCACTTGGCAGTACTTTTGCTACAAGAATAGCTTCCATAAATAACCCCAAAGAGTTAATTTTAGAGGCACCTTTTTTTAACTTTAAAAAAGCGGTTCAGTATTATTCGAAATTTGCTCCAATTTTCTTGTTGAAATACAAATTTAGAACAGATTTAGATATTGTAAAAGTAACTTCACCAATTACTATTTTTCATGGTAACAAAGACCAAATAACCTCTTTTAAAGATGCAAAAACTCTTTTAGAACTAAACACCTTAAAAGAAAATATTTTCATTCAAATTGATGGAGGAACACATCATAACATAAGAGAAAATAAATTGTATGAACTAAAGTTACAAGAAATTTTAGAACGCTAGTGTTTTCTAACTCTTATTTAAAAGGAATTGTTATTATAGATAAACTCTTATTAGAAGTATCATCTAGGTAGGATATAAATAACTTCAGCAATCCTCTATTTTTTTCAATTGTATCTCTAGTTTCAGTTTTTACGATTGTAAGTTTTAATTCTCATCTTTACAACTCCATAAAATAACAGCTATAACTAGTAACATGATTATTCCATTATCTATTGGAAGTTTTGGGGTGATGGTGGAACTATTTGATGAAAATTATTTATGTAAGCAATGATGAATGTATTCTCTAATTTTAGAGTATTATTTTTTAATTATTCAAATATTAATTTCTTAATAATTTTTCCTCTATTAGTATTAAGTTTTACGATATAAACACCAGAAGAAATGTGTGTTTTTATTTTTAATTGATAAGTATTTTTTTGTTCTTTAATACTCCAAAGACTTATTTTTTTACCAAGAATGTTGTAGAACTCAATATTTTTAATATTTAATTCTCCATTTTTTGAAATTACAATACTGTTGTTATTTGCATAAATTTTTATCACACTTTCTAATGAGTTAAACTCATCATTTGATAAAACTTTATTTTCAAGAAATGATAACACAAATCGATCTTTATAAATACCTTCTTTTAATTGGTAGCTTGCAGAAGTCGTATTTATTTTTTGAGTTAGACCTGTTAGTTTGTCTTTAATAAATATGTCTTGACTAATATATTTTATTTCATCTATCATTATAGAAATGTTACCATTGTACCCCATAACAATTTCTAAAGGTACTTCTAAGTTGTTTGTTATTTCTTGTACACCAGTAATAACGTAAGGTAGTTCGTCATTAGGAAATTTCCAGTAGATGTCTGTCGTATTTAAATCATACATTTGAGAATCATATCCTTTATTAAAGGCATAAGAATTTCCTTGATAAAAAGAAGCACCTATTTGACGATGTAAGGAAGTTCCTTCATTATTTGTAAAATTCATTCCAAGTTTTAAAATAGGTAATTTAAATTGTGGAGCATTTTTAAAACTTGATTTTTTACTTTTTAAGAATACAGATCCGTTTTCTTCTGTCTTATATTCTCTTTGACTGTTGTTAAAAATAATAGGTCCACCATTAGTTTCATCCCCCTGAATAAAGAATCCTTGTCCTATTGCTATATATGGCTCTGGGGCAATATAAGATGCTGCATGTTCACTTCCCCCTGTACTAGGGGTACATGCTATTTGACCGTCATTATCTTTAAATCTTACATAATCTATATAAATTACGTTCACATCATTGGAAGTAAATGTAATATTACTACCAATTTTTACACAAATAGTAATATCACTTTGGTAGTAATTACCAGAAGTAGCAGGTAATGTATACGTACCTATATCATTATTATCTATTTTAATTTTTATGCTTTTATTTAAAGAAGATTTATATCTTATTCTTAATGTATCTACACCTCTAGCGATATTAGTAAATCTGATAAAGTTATCTGGACTGCTCATAGAAACGACAGTATCTGCTCCATCTTGAATTATTGTTCCATTCATTTCAGTAGCATCTTCAGATTGAAGAGTGAAATCTACAGGTGTGTTTAGAGTTGGATCATTGGCTGTAACTCCCATTGCTATATTTCTTGTAGCATATCCGCCAATATATCCTGCAAAATTATGACCACTAGAGGCACCAGTTGTATCTTCTTCACTTACATGTTGCCAAAAATATAAAGTTGCATTTGTAGTGTTTATATTATCTTCTATAAATTTTTTAACACTCATTGCAGAAGGGAAAGGATTACCAATTAAATAAGATTCATTTGCAACTACAGCTGTAGTTGTATTGAATTTCCCGTCATTAGGTGTACCAACAAATGTGTAATTTTGAGGTCTACCTGGACCTTTAAATATAAATCCATCTCCTTTGTTTATTGTGCCACTTTTCTGTTTTTGTTCCCAATTAGATCCTCCAGTATTACTTGGTGAATATGTGTATACCCAATAATCAGCTAAAGAAATAGGGGCTGTTGTAGCACCATCAAAACCACCTAAAAATGTAATATCTTTAGCAATAGTGCCAATATTACTTGTTGCATCTAAAGCAGCTGTACCATCTTTTAAAACACTTTCTAGCGTATAGGTGTTAGTACCTGTAATATTTACAGGAGAACTCATATAATTAAATCGATATAAACTAGGTACTGTAGAATTCTGATCTATCAAAAGTTTTCCATTACCAGATACTTGTGCAGTTTCTGTATGTGTTTGAATCAATTGAGAAGTACCTAATAAACGAATTTGATCATCGGTATTTGTTAGCATTATTTCATTAGTAACTACTAATAAATTATTTGTAATTGCAAGTATACTGTTGTTGTTTACTACAAGTTTACTAGCACTTAGTTTACTACCAGAATGATTATAATTTTCGTTTATAATTGTATGTCTAGACCTATCAGGAAAACCATTAGACCAAGTGTTGCCTATTCTTACAGTAGTATTTATGTTGTGTAAACCTAATAATGTATTTGAAGTTGAATTAGAATTTATAACTTCAGAAGTTAAAGGAGCATGAGGATGTCTTTCTGGACCGCCAGCACCTAAAAGTCTGTAAGCGTTTAATGCAGGATTAATAAATAGAATCCATTCTTTTGCTGTAAAGGTCTTATTAGGTATTAATATTTCATCCATTCTTACATAAGATGTTTTATCTGCAAATGCTTCAATAACGTCATATCTATTTTTGTAAGAGGTCTCGTCATTCTTTGGTGATAATGTAATAATATCATTAACGCCTGCAATATCAGTAAGTGCATTGTTAGTGATAATATTTGAAGGAACAGCATTATTAAAATTAGTAATTTTACTTAAAGAATTTTTTAATAAAACAGATTTCCCAGGAGCTAAAGCTGTTGTAACTGTATAGGTTGCATCTGATAAAGCGCCAGTTTGATCACCTATTTTGTTTTTATATAGTTGTATACTAATTAGATTTGCTGCAATAGTTTTAGTATCATTTATATTCGTTATTTCTATCCATCTTTCATTATTAAACTGATATATTTGGGTAATCATTGGAGTTCCATCACTTGTAGTGTCTCTATAATCTACATCACCAATTGTTAAAACATCACCGTCTTCATCGCTAAAGTTATCTGTTTGAGAATTATCAAAAGAACCATTAACATCAGTATAATCATCCGAATTTTCTACACTATTATCTAAACCATTTGTTCCTACAGTGTTATCTGTTCTTCCATTAGAACCACCAAAAATATCAGTAATACCTGAGCCAGATTCTACAATATCAAAAATACCATCTCCATCAGAATCTAAATCTAAATAATCTGGAAATATATCAGAACTAGGATCTGTATTTTTAGGAGATAGACCCAAAGAACCTGTGCCGTCTGTAAGACCATTTGGAGTGAAATCATACGCATTATCTAAACCATCCATATCATCATCATTTCCTGAAGGATGAATATAATCTCTTGTAGATTGTGCTTCAATATTGTCTGGAATACCGTCGTTATCTGAATCTAGGTCTAAATGATTCGGAATAGTATCTCCATCGTTATCGTTAACACCTTCAATAGCATCTAAAATACCATCATTGTCATCATCTATGTCTGAAGTATCAGGAATACTATCTCCGTCTGTGTCGGTTGACAAAGAAGTAGAGGCAACACATTCTGGATTTGTATAAAGTATACCTGTATTGGTGTTCACGGCACCTGCTGTAGAAAGTTGTCTACCTGCTAAAAAGACACCTGCACCTGAATTACAGGCTCCTCCATGAGAAATAAAATTTCCTTTTAAAATAGATCCAGCACCTATATTAACTGCACCAGTGGTAACTCCGGCTCCTCCAAGCCAAAAAATATTGCAACGCTTCGCTCCGTTCGCTAAAATAATTTTTGATTGTGCGGCTATACTAAGTGCACCAGCAAACCTCATAACAAATATTGCATCGGAATCTCCAGCCGCATCAAGAGTAATGGTTCCTCCCAAAGATCCTGCTCCTGCTATCTGATAAACTCCAGGAAAAAGTGTTTCTCCTGCTCCAAAAGCTGCTGCAGCATGAACTCCTGTAACAGGTAAAGCCATAAGCGCCAAATAAGCATTGTCTAAATCTATTTTAGCTTGCGCTGTAAGAGTATTTGAAATATGTTCAGTTCCAATATGAATTCCAGTTGTATAACCAGTTATGCTTCCTGAGTCTGTACCAATTTTACCATTAATTCCTGATATCCCCGTATTTCCTACAGCGCCCAAACTAGTATAAAGAGCAAATTCTGAAACAACACCTAGAATATCTAGAGAAGGAGCAGTGGTACAGCCCGATTCACAAAACACAGGAATAGTGCTTTTACAGGTAGGAGGAGAAACACTTGCTCCAACTCCAGTCGTTATTGCTCCAGACATGGTAAGCATTCTACCCTCAAGAGTAGCGCCTGCACCAAGACCAACGGCTCCTACTTTAGAGAATAAAGTTCCTTTTATATTTGCATTTGCTGCAACAGAAATAGCCCCATCAGCCATAAAAAAAACATTGCAAGACTTTGTTCCGTTAATTAAAGTAACCTCTGCGCCTGCGCCAACTGTAAATGCACCTAAAAATTTAATAATAAAAAAAGCATCTGGATCTCCCTCTCCATCAAGAATAAGATTACCTCCTACAGAACCAGCAGCACCTGTGTAATAAACTCCAGGTGTAATAGTTTCACCGCCAAAAGCAGGAGCATGTGTGCCTGGGAAATCGACAAAAAGATCGTTAAGATGAATATACATTCTCATTAAATCGAATCTGGCTTGTTCTGTTATTGCATCTGCATTGTATGTATTACCAGTATAATCTCCGCTTATTATTCCTAGATTTGAACCAACATCTCCTGTCCAGGTAGCTCCAGCTCCATTTGTAATTCCTCCGTCACCACTGTAACCTTCAAAAGAAGATAGTATTCCTAATTCAAGTGTTTGGCTATTACTTATAGTTGAGAAAAGGACAAGTATAATGGTAAGAATACAGAGTTGTAAATGTTTTTTCATAATAAATAAATGATTAAATTTAATTTAACAAACATCATAACAAAAGAGAATTGCAACCAACGGGTTGTATTTAATTTAAAATTATGCTGTACAGATCTAGTTATTGTGGAAAGTAGTGAATTGCAAAGTTCTGTTTTATATAAGAAGAATCTGTCAGTAGATATACTCTTTTTTCAAATAAAATAATCAGTAAAAATACGGATATATGTTGTTTTCTTAAATAACACTTAATAAGTATACAGTAGAGTAGTATCCAAAATAATTTACTTGAGTTCAGTTTTATTTAATATTTTTATTAAATAATTAGTACGCAATCTCTCGTTATTATTCTATTACTATCAATCCATTACGAATAGAATGCATTATAAGTTCAGCAATGTTCTTACTGTTTGTTTTTTCTAAAAGATTTGCTCTGTAAGTTTCAATAGTGCGTTGCCCTAGAAAAAGGATTTTAGAAGTTTCTAAAGTAGATTTTCCTTTGCAAATTAACTCTAATACTTGAAGTTCACGATTACTTAGTTTTGATGCAGTCTCTTCTGTCTTTTTAAATTTAAAAGGACTAGCAGTTTTTGTGTTTAGTTTAACAACGTTACCAGCAATACTTGTATGCCCTTTATATGTAATTATAGATCCAAATAATTCAATAAAAACAGTGTTTGAAGTTTTATGAATGGCTTCAAATTTTAAAGAAATTGAACCTTTTGAGGCTTTTAAACAACGGTCAAAATCATTTAAAATTTCTGTCTTATTACAATGTTTATTATCGAGAAGTTTTTCAAGATTTATTGAGGAAAAGTCATCGTACTCATACCCGAAAATTTTTGCTAATGAATTATTGTAAAACAAAAATTTGTTATTCTGATAAATATAGATACCTAAGGTTGGATGATCTATTAGAGCTTGAAATTTTTCATTGTTAATTTGCTCAAGAGCCTCATATTTAGCAAGGCGGGTATTAATGACTTTTAGTAACTCAAAAAGATTGAAGGGCTTTGTAATATAATCATCTGCTCCTAATTGCATTCCTGCTCTAATATCTTCACTTTCTGTTTTCGCAGAAAAAAAAACTAAAGGAATGACAGAGGTGGCTTTAATTTGTTTAATTGTTTTATAAAAATCATATCCATTCATATTAGGCATCGATATGTCGCAAAGAATAAGGTCTGGTAAATGTTTTAAAGTTTGTTGTACGCCCACAAGACCATCTTCAGCAATGAAAACTTCAAAGTTTTGTCCTTTAACAAATTCAGCTGTATTTTCTCTTAAGACAGTGTCGTCTTCTATGATAAGAATTTTCTTCATTTCAAAAAATTAGAACTATCTGTATTTTATTTTTTATTGAAAGAAACAGAGTCGATTTTTATTCTATTAGATTAAATAAACATCATAACAAAAAATATGTAACCAACAGGTTATAATTAATGAGAAATTATGTTGTATTGACTTAGTTATTAGGGAAAGTATTATTTAGCAAAGTTCTGTTTTAAAAAAGCTAAAAAAGTCAGTAGATATACCCTTATTTCTAAAGAAATATAAAAGATAGTCAGTAAAAATACGGAGTTATTTTTATATATAATGATTAGCTTTGGACTACGGTATTAATTTTTTTTAGAAGGAAGAAGAGAACATAAGTTTTAATTTGTCTTGTTTTTTAAAGACAAATTAAATACTAAATAAGTAAATATAGTAGGCAAGATATTGATAGTTAGGTAAATATAGTTTCGTGCTAATTCGTTACTATATTACTATTAATCCATTACGAATAGCATACATCATAAGTTCAGCAATGTTTTTGCTGTCTGTTTTATCTAAAAGATTTGCTCTGTAAGTTTCAATAGTTCGCTGTCCTAGAAAAAGGATTTTAGAAGTTTCTAAAGTAGATTTTCCTTTACAAATTAATTCTAATACTTCAAGCTCTCGATTGCTTAGTTTTTTTTGAGCATCTAATGTATTTTTAGATATAAATGGGTTGGGGTTTTTTGTTTCTAATTTAATAATATTACCAGCAATACTTCTGTGACCTTTGTAAGTAATTACAGATCCAAATAATTCAATAAAAACAGTTTTTGAAGTTTTATGGATTGCTTCAAATTTTATAGATATAGAACTTTTTGCACCTCTAAAACATTGCCTAAAATCATTTAAAATTTTCGCTTTATCACAGTATTTTTCATCTAGAAGATCTTCAATTTTTATAGAAGAAAAGTCATTGTAATTATATCCGAAAATATTTGCCAATGGAGTGTTGTAAAATAGTAATTTTTCTTTATGATAAATATAAATTCCTAATGTTGGGTGATCTATAAGCGCCTGAAATTTCTCGTTATTAATTTGTTTAAGAGTATCATATTTAGCCAGACGTGTATTTATAACTTTTAATAATTCATAGAGACTAAAAGGTTTTGTAATATAATCATCAGCCCCTAATTGCATTCCTGCTCTAATATCTTCATTTTCTGTTCTTGCTGAAAAAAATACTAAGGGAATGGTAGAGGTAGCCTTAATTTGTTTAATTGTTTTATAAAAATCATACCCATTCATATTGGGCATAGATATGTCGCAAAGAATAAGATCTGGTAGATGTTTTAATGTTTGTTGAACCCCCACAAGACCATCTTCGGCAATAAAAACTTCAAAGTTCTGGCCTTTAATAAATTCAGCAGTATTTTCTCGTAAGACAGTGTCGTCTTCTATAATTAAAATTTTTTTCATTTTAAAAAGATTAGAATAGCACGTGTTTTGTTCTTAATAGAAATTGATAAGGCTATTTGATGTTCTAACTGTTAGGTTAAACTAAGTACTTTATTACTGTAAATAAGGTAGTATAATAATTACTACAGTACCTTCTCCTACAATAGATTCAATTAAAAGTTGACCTTTATGAAGGTCTACAAATCTTTTTACAACAGACAAACCAAACCCAGTTCCTTGTGCAGCTCCTTTATTAGATGCACGGTAATAAGGTTCTAGTAAATATTTTATTTCGTCAGTAGGTATTCCAATTCCTTGATCTTTAATTGTAAATTTTATCTCTTGGTTCTTTGTTTTGTTTAAACTAATGGTAATGTTTTTAGTACTATACTTTAAGGCATTAGAGATAATGTTATTTAAAATATGGCGAATCATAATTGCATCCATATAATAGCTTTCTATAGCTACTTTAGATGTGAGAATTACTTTTTGTTTGGTTTCAGATACACTTATGTTTTCTTCAATAATTTCATTTATAAGTGGAAGTAGCTGAATGTTTGTTGGCCTAAAAAAAGATTTACTAGTTTGTTCTTCATCTATAAGAGAAACATCATCTAATAATGATTTTGTTTGTTGTACAGCGTCGAATATTTGTTTAAATAGTTTTTCCTTTTTTTTCTTGTTCCAGGTGTCATTGTATATTTGTAATAATTGAACACTAGAAAGAATTCCTGCTAAAGGAGTTCTAAATTCATGAGAAACGGTAGATATAAACTGTGATTTTAATAGGTTTACTTCATTTAATTGGTTATTTAATAGAACTAACTTTTCTTCCTCTAATTTACGTTTTGATATATCGTTAATAGTTGAAATTAATAAAGCTTGTCCGTTAATAGACAACGGACTAGTGTATATTTCAATATCACAAGTCTCTCCAGAGGCTTTTTTATGAATAAATTCGAAATAAGAAGGTCCTGTGAGCGTAAATTTTTTCATTTCTTCGAATATCTTTTCTGAAGGAAAAGTACTGATGTCTGATAGGTTCATCAATTTAAATTCTTCCAGAGAATAACCATAAAAACCCATTGCAGCAGAATTAATATCAATAATACTACCGTTTATTGGGTCTATTAGTAGCTGAGGAGTCTGGTTTTTTTCGAACATAGCATAATATAATTGACCACTTTCTTGCAATGCTTTTTCTGCTATTTTTCGATCGGAAATATCTCGAATATGGCATAAAATTATTTTGTTTTTATCTACCACGTATACATTACTTACAAATTCTACATCGATTGAGTTTCCTGCCTTTGTTTCTAGAGGCATATCTTCAAATCGAATATATTCTTTGTTTTGTAACTCTATAAAAGTTTCTTTAGAAGCTGCAATGTTTTTGAAAACACCAATTTCCCAAAGCTCTTTTCCTACCAGCTCGTCGTAATTAAATCCAATCAATTCAATTAAAAAAGGGTTTGCATCTGTAATCTGGCCGGTAATTGCATCAAGAATTAAAATTCCTTCTTTAGATGATTCAAAAATTTGATGAGAACGTGTTTCGGCACTTTGTTTTTTGTCTAGGGCTAATTTTAGCTTTTTATTCTGTTTTGTAAGCTTACTATTACGTGCTTTTAATTCGTCAATTAAATTGTTAGATTTAGATTTGATCATAGCTCGCCTTATGTATTCTATTTAATTATTATCTCTATTGCTTTTTGCTAGAGAATATTTAATTTTATGATTAAAACGTATGCTTATAGTTTCTTTTTGATTCGAAACAAGTTATTTTAGTTGACAAGCGATTCGTTACATGCTTCTTTTATAATTATGAATAATAGAAATGAAAGGAAAAGGGAGCTTGATAGAGAATCAACTGTTATAAAGGTAGGTAAATTTAACAGTTATTCGGAGTTTAGTTTTTAATGTTTAGCAACTAGCTTATATTCTTGTCTTTAATCTTTAATTTTATAAACGATTTATATATTATAAAATCAATTTTATTAATTCGTGGTTTTCTGTAATTTTAACTAAAATTACTTTATTTATAAATGCTATAATTTTATTAAAATAAACCGATGAACAAAAAGTGCAAGAAATTTTAAGGCGGTAGTATTTTCTGAATTTTATAAATTGTATTTTTGAAAACTAATAAGTTTAGATGAAACGTTTAGAAAAAATTTTAAAGAAGAAGAAATACGTTAAGATTTCGCTTAAAAAAATAGCGACCAATCATTTAGAGTTAAAAGCAAAAATTAATGGAGTTAAAGGACGCTTTATTTTAGATACTGGTGCTTCTAATTCTTGTGTAGGCTTAAATGCAATAACGCATTTTAATTTGATAGCTAAAGAGAGTGAAACAAAGGCAGCAGGAGCAGGGGCTACAGATATGGAAACTCAGCTCTCGGAGAATAATAACCTAGAAATAGGTAATTGGGTAACCAATAAATTACATTTAGTGCTTTTTGATTTATCGCATGTAAACACTGCTTTAACACAGCACAAAGCAAAGGAAGTAGATGGTATTATCGGTGCAGATATTTTACAAAAAGGAAAAGCATTTATAGATTACAATAAGAATGTTTTATATTTAAGAAAATCAAAAAAATAATCAACTAAAAATAAAAAATATGAGTTTGCAAAAACAAGTAATGGATAAAATGAAAGAAGCAATGAAAGCAAAAGATACAATTGCTTTACAAGCTTTAAGGGCTGTTAAGTCGGCTTTTTTATTAGCTAAAACAGAAACTGGTGTTCAAGAAGAATTAACAGAAGAACAAGAAGTTAAAATTATTCAGAAACAAGTAAAACAAAGAAAAGATAGTGCAGCTATTTTTATAAAACAAGATAGAGAAGATTTAGCAGCACCAGAATTAGCAGAATTGGCTGTTTTGGAACAATTTTTACCAGAAGCTTTAAGTGAAGGAAAAATTGAAGAAGTTGTAATAGCCAACATAGGTAATTTGAATGCATCTGGAATGCAAGACATGGGTAAAGTTATGGCTGCAGTTCAAGAGGAGTTAGCAGGACAAGCAGATGGTAAAGTTATTTCTACTTTTGTTAGAAAACATTTAATGAAATAAATTATAAATGGCTACGTAGTTCAACTGGATAGAATATCAGATTTCGGCTCTGAGGGTTGGGGGTTCGAATCCCTTCGTGGTCACTAATAAAAAAAGGAAAGTCAAACTTATTTAAGTTTGACTTTCCTTTTTTTATTTAAATCTAAATATTCTATCTATTTTTCGTAAAATACTTTTTTAGTAATTACACCTTTGGCTGTTTTTATGTTTACAATATAAACTGCAGTTGGTATGTCTTTAAGTTTTAACCTATTCTCTAATTTTGAATCTATACCATTCCATTCATTTACTTTTTGACCAAGAATGTTAAATAGCTCAACTTTATTAATTTTTAAGTTAAGATCATTTTGAATAACAATTTCTTTAGCCTTGTTATCCATAAAAAGAGATAAACTATTGTTTAATTCTGCATCTATATTTTCATTAGATAAAGTTGCACCAGCAGAAAAAACTAAAGAAAATCGATCTGAATATGTTCCTATATTTAATTGAAAAGAAGCACTTTCTTTATTTATTTTTTGTGTTTTACCTGTAAGTTTATCTTTTATAAATACATTTTGATTAATATACTTAATCTCATCAATACCAAGAGTAACAGAACCATTATATGCCATAGTAATTACTAGGGGTACTTCTAAATCACTAGATATTTCTTGTACACCAGTAATTACATATTTAATTTGATTATTAGGAAATTCCCAGTATAAGTCTGTAGCATTAACATCATACATTTCAGAATCATAGCCTTTATCAAAACCAAACGAATTAGAAGAATGGAAAGATGCACCAATTTGACGGTGTAAAGCAGTTCCTGTATTATCTGTATAATTCATTCCTAGTTTAATTATAGGAAGTTCAAATTGTGATGATTTCTTAGATTTAGACTTAGATTTTCCACTTTTTAAGAACACCGAAGAACCAGTACCTTCTGTTTGGTATTCTCTTTGGCTATTATTAAAAACAATTGGACCACCATCTGTTTCATCACCTACTATAAAAAATCCTTGACCTATAGCAATATATGGTTCTGGTGCAATATAAGATGATGCATGTTCATTTCCACCTATACTTGGAGCACATTCTACTTGACCATCTAGATCTTCAAACCTTACATTGTCTATGTAAACAACATTTAAATCATTAGAAATAAATGAAATATTACTACCTGTTTCAATACATAATTTGAAAATAGCTTCATCATATACTCCAGCAGTAGCAGGCAATACAAATTCACCTCTTTCTGTGTTATTGACTTTAATTTTTATATTTTTATCAAATGCAGATTTATAAATTACTCTTATAAAATCTACACCTCTAGAAATCTTATCATATTTGATAAAGTTATTAGCACTGTTCATAGAAACTACTCTATATACACCATCTTCTACTATAGTCCCATTAATTTCGTTAGCATCTTCAGATTCAAGAGTATAGTCTACTGGTGTGTTTAGTGTTGGGTCGTTAGCAGTAACTCCCATTGCTATATTTCTTGTAGCATAACCGCCAATATACCCAGCATAATTATGTCCACTTGAACCACTATCAACATGCTTTTCACTAACGTGTTGCCAGAAGTACAAGGTTGCATTTGTTGAGTTTATATTGTCTTCTATAAATTTCTTAACGCTCATTGCAGAAGGGAAAGGGTTTCCAATTAAATAAGATTCGTTAGCCCCTATAGAAGCAATAGTGTTAAAAGTACCATCATTAGGTGTTCCTGAAAACGTATAGTTTTGAGTTCTTCCAGATCCTTTAAAAATGTAACCATCTCCTTTAGCTATAGCACCACCTTTATATTTATGAAGATAGTTAGATATACCATTGCTAGCAGGAGAATAGGTATATATCCAATATTCTGCTATAGAAATAGGATCTGTAGTTGCCCCGTTATAACCTTGAACGAATGCAATATCTTTAGCAATACTTCCTATATTGGTTGTAGCATCTAATGCTATTGTACCGTCCTTTAAAACGCTTTGTATTGAGTAAGTGTTAGTACCAATTGTACTTACAGGCGAACTCATATAGTTATACCTATAGAAACTAGGTACTGTAGAGTTTTGATCTACCAATAGCTTACCGTTACCAGTTACTTTTGCTGTTTCTGTATGTGTTTGTATAAGTTGAGAGGTACCTACTAAACGAATTTCGTCATTGGTATTAGTTAGAGTTACATTGTTTGTAACTACTAATAATTGATCTGTAATTGCAAATTTACTATTACTATCTACCACTAATTTTCTAGCGCTTAGCTTACTCCCAGAATGATTGTAATCTTCAGCTATAACGGTATATCTAGATCTATCTGGAAAACCATTAGACCAAACACTACCTATTCTAGTTGTAATATTAATTTTGTGTAAGCCTAATAATGTATTTGCTTCGCTGTTAGAATTTATTATTTCAGAGATTAAAGGATCGTGAGGATGTCTTTCTGGGCCACCATCAGCTAATACTTCATATGGATTTAGTAAATCATCTATAAAGACTACCCACTCATTAGCTGTGTAGGTTTTATTTGGTACTAAAGCTTCATCTATTCTAACATACGAAGTTTTATCTGTAAAAGCTTCAATAAGGTCATATCTATATTTATAAGAGGAAGCATTATTTTTTGAAGATAATGTAATAATGTCATTAGCACCTCCTATATCTGTAAGTGCGTTATTTGTTAAAACGATTGCAACACTCTCTAAATTAACAATAACGTTGGCAGAATTTTTAATTAATACAGATTTACCAGGTGCCAAAGCTGAGGTAACCGTAAAAGTTACATCTGGAGCAATGGTTTGAATACCTGTTTTATTTTTGTATAATTGAATGTTAATAAGATTTGCAGCAATAGACTTAGTGCTGTGTATGTTCGTTATCTCTATCCATTTCTCATTATTAAACTGATAAATTTGAGTAATCATAGGAACACCATCGTCTGAAACATCTCTATAGTCTACATCACCTATTGTTAATACGTCACCATCTACATCTGGAAAATTATCTGCTTGTGTAGCATCATATTGACCATTAATATCTGTGTATCCTAAATCTGTATCACCAGTTTCTGCAAGGTCATTTAAACCATTAACACCAAAATTTCCTGTAGATTTTCCATTACCATCATTTGGTAAACCACCATTAGATTCTATTACATCAAATAAACCATCACCATCAGAATCTAAGTCTAAATAATCTGGAGTTGTATCTGAATTTACAACTGCAGTAGCATCTGTATTTATAGGAACTATTCCAATAGAGCCAACACCGTTTACATTTCCATTTGGAGTAGTGTCATAGGCATTGTCTAAACCATCCATGTCAGAATCTGTTCCAGAAGGTTCTATATACTCTATAGTGGTTTGTGCTTCTATACTATCTGGAATACCATCATTGTCTGAGTCTAAATCATGATGATTTGGAATACCATCGTTATCAGTATCACACGTTTTAGGAGATAGAATAGAAAAAGGAAGGCTTTGTTGTGCAATAGAAGGGCTCGAATATTCTACCTCTAATGAATGGCCGCCTGTTCTCTCAAAAAATAAAACTACAATTTCATGTAAGCCAGAATTTAACATCGTAGGAGTGCCAGAAACAAAACCACCTGCGCCATGCAGCCCATCATAATCTACCACTTCACTTCCATCGATGAATAGTTTTGATCCATCGTCTGAATTTAAGTAAAAAGTGTATGTATCAGTTACAACGATATCTATATATCCAAAATACCTAATGCTATAGGTTTCACCATCTAGTGGTGTAACAATATTTTGCAAAAATGTCACTTCGAAATTTGATACATTTCCTATACCGTCAGCACCTGTTGTTGGAATATTATCTACTGTAAAATCTTTAGGAACTGAATCATAAAATTCATAACTTAAACTTCCTTTACATCCTGAGTTTTCTACGGTATCTAATATACCATCGTTATCATCATCGATATCTGTAGCGTCTGGAACGCCATCTTTATCTGTATCTAAATCGAAAGTAGTATCTCTATAATCTACATCTCCACCATAATTTACATCACCATCTGCATCTGTAAAGTTGTCAGTTTGGGTATCATCAAAATTACCATTTACATCTGTATAATTATCACCATTATCAATAGCGTTAACTAATCCATTTATACCAACAGCTCCTGTAACCTCACCATTTCCGTTGTTTGGTAATTCGCTACCAGACTCATTTACATCAAAAATGCCATCATTGTCTGCATCTAAATCTATATAATCTGCAGTATCAGTTCCGTCTGTGTTTTTTGGAGTTAACCCTAAAGAGCCTGCACCAGAAGAAGCACCATTTGGTGTAGTATCATATGCATTATCTAAACCATCGTTATCGGAATCTGTACCAATCGGTTTTATATATCCTGCTGTACTTTGTGCTTCTATATTGTCTGGAATACCGTCATTATCTGAATCTAAATCTAAATGATCTGGTATTCCGTCATTATCTGTATCTAAATTATTACATATCTGCGGCGGTGTAAAACCATCATGATAAACATTATCAAGATACAAAACAGAATTTACACTTTTTTGTATTTTTATATATCTAGAATTTTTTGTTAAAATATACTGACGTACATACCAACCATATATAGTTCCGAAATCTAATCTAACTGGGGAAGAAAAACCAGATGTAGCAGCACTAGATTCTGAAACCATAGTATCGGCATAATTACCATAAGCACGCAGATTAATAATTGTACCTGTTGGAGCTATATTTAATAAGTCTAGAATAAGTTCATCGGTCGTTGAATCAAAATAAGCATAATTACTATTACTCCCATCAATAGCTCTAGAGTATTCAATTACCCCAGTTTGACTTTTATAAGACAAATTTGCAGGAGCTACGTTTATAAGAGAGTTGCAAGAATATCCTTCGTTGGTATCTAAAATACCATCATTATCATCATCTATATCCAAAGTGTCTGGTATACCATCATTATCCGTATCAACAAAGATGGTGGTTGTATCTCTAAAATCTACATTATTAGGAGAATCTGATGTACTTGTATTAGGAAGCTCACCGTAAGGAGTGTTGTCGAAACTACCATTTACATCTGTATAATTATCTCCATTGTCATAATTGGAGTCTAAACCATTAACCCCTACATTTCCACTTAAAGATAGGCCAGCTTCAATTCTATCTGAAGCACCGTCATTATCTGAGTCTGTGTCTAAATAATCTGGATTATCAGTCCCGTCGTGATTATTTGGTGTAGATAGACTTTTACCAGTTACTCCTCCACAAGAGAAGAATCCTCCTGTACAGTCTGTATCATAAGCGTCATTTAAACCATCACCATTTGAATCTGTATTACCAGCGGTGTCCGGAGCTACATAATTAGTCGTTGCTTGTGCTTCTATATTGTCTGGAATTCCATCGTTATCTGAATCTAAGTCTATGACATTAGGAATGCCGTCTCCATCATTGTCACATATTGGTTGAAAAATCTGATAACTAACATTGTCTATTTCCAGTTGGCCAAATCCACCATCTACAGCTAATTTTATTCTAAGATATCTAGCAGCTGTTGTTAATTTATATTGTTTATTTTCTTCTGAGTTAGTTGAAGTCCAAGAATAAGATTTTGCATTTGTGAAATTAGAAGTGGTGGTAGATTGATCTACACCCATAAAATGATTAATGTTACTTGTAACACGAGATTCTATTTCTATAATTGCATTTTTAGCTACAATTTGCCCTAAATCTATAATTAATATGTCATTAATTGAATTTAATCTAGCTCTGTTATTATCAGAAGTAATGGCATTATTTGCATTACCGACACTATTGCTACTTTGTACTCCTGACGCATTATTACCAGGGATACTTGGGCATTCAACAGTATCTATAATACCATCATTATCATCATCTATATCTATTGAGTCTGCAACACCATCTCCATCAGTATCTATAGAAGTTGTAGCATCTCTCCAGTTTACATCACCACCAGCTTTTGTGTCTGGAAAGTTATCTGTTTGTGTATTATCAAAATTACCATTCGTGTCTGTATAATCATCTCCATTATCGTAGGCATTGTCTAAACCATTCTTACCAACTTCATTTGTAAGAGTTATATTCGCTTCTTCTGTGTCTGAAACTCCGTCACCATCAGAATCTAGATCTAAATAGTCTGGATTACCAGTGTTTTCTGTATTTACAACAGTGAAACTAGTTGCGTTAGATGAATCATTATTTTCAAAAGCACTATCTAAACCATTTGCTCCAACATTTCCTGTTGGCGTTATATAAGTTGCAGTTGGTTGGCCTTCAATAATATCTGGAATACCATCACCATCTGCATCTAAGTCTAAATGATTTGGTATTCCATCGTTATCAAAATCATATACGTTAGGTATTCCATCTCCATTAATATC
The DNA here is from genome assembly GCF_002831685.1 of Polaribacter sp. ALD11. Classification (NCBI taxonomy): domain Bacteria; kingdom Pseudomonadati; phylum Bacteroidota; class Flavobacteriia; order Flavobacteriales; family Flavobacteriaceae; genus Polaribacter; species Polaribacter sp. ALD11. The sequence continues at coordinate 2,924,242 of NZ_CP025119.1, forward strand.
ATTGTAATTTGTTGTACTTCCATCACCAGATCCATCATCTCTAGTATCTAAATAATTAGGTAGTAAATCTCCATCTTCATCTCCTAGAGGATTATATACTATACCTCCAGTTGTATTTTCTACTACATCTAAAATACCATCATTATCATCATCTATATCAATAGTATCTGGTACACCATCTTTATCTGTATCAACTTCCTCTATAGCATTTAGTTCTACAGCAAAATGTATTGACTCTACATTATCTAGAGTTTTATTTCCATTTCCATCAGTTGGGTTAACCACATTATCTAAAGGATAAAAAGTTAATGTCATTTGTCCGCTTGCATTTGGAGCAGCTCTAAAAATATAATCTCCTTGAACCCATTTGTCATGAGCAGAAGATATAACAGGAATTTTTTGCCTTGCGGTATTATTTAATCTATAATCGAAAGCATCAATATATTTAGGAGAATATGGGTTGTTTCCTTCACCATTATAATTACTCCTAGAAGACATAAAGTAAATAGAAAGCTTGTATAATTTTCCATCTATAAGATTCCCCATAGTTGTAGTAACAGATTCTTCTAGTTGTGTATTCAAATCACCAACATCTCTCATCGAAATCCAAGTTAGATCTCCAGTAGGAGGTAAAGGTAAAGGGCTATTAATCCAAGAAGCACCACCACCAACGGTGCTTTGTCCCCCAGCATTATTTCTATTAGAAATATCTGGTGTACCACCTGTGTCTTGCCATCCTGTTGGTGTACAATTCCCACAAATTGCACTGCTAGAACCTGTGCTAGAAATAGTTTGAGAAAAGGATTGAAAATTAAGAAGGAGTGAAAACAATAGCATTAAAAAAAATGTTGTTGTTTTAGTTACGTTATTTTTTGATAAGTATTGAATTTCCCCAAATTCAGATACTTGAAAAAAAAGTTTTTTCATGTGTTTATTTTTTTTATGTTTTTGGGGGATCTATAAATATTTAGAATAACTCTATTTTATTAATAGGCGGCAAAAATAAGGTATTTGTTTTTATAATTATTAATAAAATCATTTAAAAACTACCTATATTACTATTCAATAACCTTTTAGATACATTTTTTCTCTAAAATTAGCCTTTATATGCTAATATATTTTTTTTAAAAAAATTATATTGGTTTGTTAATAAGTAAAGAGAACTATACAATAATCTATTTTTAAAAGCTAAAAACACCACCAGTATAAATACGAAGAAGTATTATCTAGTCCAATATTGTGTCTACTGTATTCGGTATTTAGAGGTAGTTTTAAATAGCTTTTAAGAGTATGAGGAATGTTAATTCTTTAAAGTTTAAGGTAGTTTTTACTTGATATTTTAACTGAATGTAGCTTTATAGTGGTCTTGTAGATTATTGATTAGAGTTTTTTTAGGACTGTAAATAAAAAAGCATCTCAATATTTATATCGAGATGCTTAAAAGTTAATAAATGAGAACACTATTATAAACGACTTTTTTCATCTTGTAAATCAGTGTTTCTAACAGATTTTTCCTTTCCACTTCCAAAATTATAAGTTAATGATAGTGTGAATTTTCTTGTTTCCCATTGGTTGGTCCAATTAGTTGAAATATTATCTTGTGTTGTAACACTTCTATACATACTTTTCTTTAATACGTTATCAGCTTTTAAATTTACACGCAATTTTTTGTTGAATAACTCTTTTTTTAAACCAAAAGACATATCATAAGATGGTTTAGATATGCTATTACCGTACGTTCCACCAGAACTATAAAAACTATTCCAGTTTAAACTTAAATGATCTTTGAAAGTGAATAATTGATTAATGCTTCCATTCCAACTAAGGCTACTATCATTAAATTGATAGTTTTCTATTTCTGATTTTGCTTGATTATAAGAAAGATCTGCATAAAGTACGATTTCCCACCATTTAGTAAACTCAATAGATGTGTTAAATGAAGTTCCAATATTTGTAGATTTCCCAATATTATCATAGTAAGTAGTTGTAATTTGTGTGTTTTCATCATAATCAATAATATAAAAGATTCCGCTATTGGTAAAGTTTGCGAATAATGAAAGCGCAGTTTTATATTTTCTAACCCAAGTAACTTCGAAAGCATTTGTAAATTCTGGTTTTAAATTAGGGTTTCCTACAGAAACATTATAAGTGTCTATATATTCGAAAAAAGGGTTTAAATATAAGTAACGTGGTCTTTGTATTCTTTTGCTGTATGAAAACTTGTATTGATTGGCATCAAAATTTCCATTAACACTAAATGAAGGAAAAAATGATAAGTAATTATCTGCGTTAGATGTGTTTGTTGTTGCAGAAGTAGCTTCATAATTTATGTATTCTGCTCTTAAACCTGTTTGGAAATTCCATTTCTGGGTAGAAAAATTTGCAATTGCATAACCAGCAGTAATAGATTCTTTATATAATAGATGATTACTTCTATTTGTATCTATAATAAAATCTCCATTTAAATCTCTATTTTTAAGTATGATATTGTAATTATTGTCTACATAACTATATTTTAAACCTGTTTCTAAATTAATATATGTACTCAGTTTTTTTTCAAAATCTATTTTTGTACTAAAGATGTTATAGGTAGTTGGGTTGCTATTCTTTATAGCTTCTTGTTCTTTAAAAGACGAGTTCTCATCTGTATTTAAATAAGTGTTTGTTGTTAATCGATCTTCTGTGTTATTATAATTTGCATAGTTTAATTGAATGTCTAATTTTGTATCTAAACTATCAGAAACAAAACTGTAATAAACATTTCCTGTAATGGTTTTGTTTTTACCCAGTTGGGTTGTATTTAACAATGTATAACGCTTGTAAATGTCATTGTAAAATTGATTGGTTCTACCTTCTGTAAGTTCATCACTTTTATAAATATTGTAGTTCCAAGAAGTACCAATATTTACATTTTCGGATATTTTGTTCGAAACACCAAATTTTGCAGTGTAACTATCTCCTTTCGGAAACCAATCATTAAGTTGTTCTAAAACAGTTGTTTGATTTGGTTCTTTTATGGTTTGAATAATTTTTCTATGATTTACAGATTCGTTATAACCATAGTATAAACCAGCATTCATATTCCATTTTTGGGTGTTATTGTATAGGTTAATTCCGTTTCTATTTTTAATAAATTCAGCATAACCTACAGATGAATAGATGTTTCCTGTTAACCCTGTATTTGGAGATTTTTTAAGTCTGATGTTTAAAATTCCACCAGTTCCAGAAGCATCATATTTAGCAGAAGGATTTGCTATAATTTCTACTGTTTTTATATTAGAACCATCTAAAGTTTTTAAGAATTGTTTTAACTCATCACCCTTTAATAATGCAGGTTTTCCATCAATCATAATTTGCAAGTTTGCATTTCCTCTAAAAACGATATTTTCATCTTTATCAAGTTGCATTCCTGGTAATTTACTTAGGGTTTCTAAACCATCATTTCCATTTCCTAAACCAGATTTATCGATATCTACAATCATTTTATCACCAGTCATTCTAATCAATCGTTTTTTAGATAAAATAACAATCTCATCTAATTCAGAAGCATCTTCTTTTAAAACAATATTTCTCGTTATTGTGTTTTTTGAATATTGAATAACTTCAGATTTAAAACTTTCGTAACCTAATAACTCTGCTTTAAGGTAAAAATCAGTTTTGGTTAATGAAATTGAATAAAATCCGTTTTCATCTGTATAACCATAATTTATATATTTATTAGTTGTAGCGTTAAACGTAGCAACTGCTGTGTAAGGCAAAACTTCGTTTGTTTCTTTTGAAGTTATTTTACCATTAATTGTAATTTCTTGAGCATTAATAAAGCTTAAACATAAAGTGAATACGATTGTAACGATTAGGTTTTTCATGATTATTGTTTTAATTTGAAGCTAAATTAGTTTGATAGTCAATCGTAAAACTTCAAAATACATCAACCTGCTATTTTATTCCACGAAACATGGAAAACGAAAGTTTTTAGATTTCAAGATCATTCTTAAGGGTTTGTGTAAAGAAATAGTGGTTTCGTCCTAAATTTAAAATTTGTAATAATAAAACGGTTATTTTCGTAGTATGGATTTAAAGAAACAACACTGGAAATACCATTTATTATTAGCAGTAGTAATATTAATAATGGATTTTTTTGGAGATTATGTGTATAAAGGAATGGAGGGCTTTATGGAGAATTTTAAACTGTCTTTTGCTTATAGTAAAATTATGTTTTATGTGTCTTTTTATACAATTTATGTAATCAATTATTTTATTGTTTGTCCGAAGACTTTGTCTAAAAAACGAATAGGATCTTATGTTGTAAGTATCTTAATTTTATTCTTTGGTTTCGCTTTTATTAGATTTTTATTAGAGGAAGTAATTTTATTTCAATTAACAGGAAACCATAATTATTATGAAGCAGGACGAAACTTTTTATACTATACATTTGATAATACTTATTTTGCATTAAAAGCAATTTTATTTAGTACTGCATTGTATTTATTTTTTGAATATATCGAAAATCAAGATCGAATTAATCAACTACAACTAGAACATAAAAAGGCTGAGTTAAGTTTTTTGAAATCTCAATTAGAACCTCATTTTTTGTTTAATACCTTGAATTCCTTTTACACAGATTTAGTAGATACACAACCAAAAGCAGCAAAAGATATACATCGCTTGTCAGAATTACTGCGCTATGTAACGTACGAAGCACAACAAGATTTTATGCCTTTAAACAAAGAAGTAAAGTTTATTGAAGACTATATTTATTTCTATAGAAAACGCTTTGAAAATTATTTATTTTTAGAGTATAATATTGAAGGGATTGTTGCTGACCAGAAGATGCCATCATTAGTTTTAATTCATTTTATTGAAAACATTTTTAAACATGGTGTTACAAATAAAAAGGAAACTCCGGCTAAAATAGTTATTCAAATCACCAATAATGATATTTCTATTACTACGGAAAATAAAGTGTCTTCCTCAGAGAAGTATAGTAATAAAGGAATTGGAAAAGAAAATTTAGTACGACGTTTAAAGGCTATTTATAAAGATGATTATGAATTGAATTTTAATGAAGAGAATCAAACATTTAAGGCCTTTTTAAAAATACCTTTTAATAAATAATTTATGAATACGATAAGATGTATTATTGTTGATGACGAGCCGCCAGCAATAAGGTTGTTAGAAAAATATGTAAGCAAAGTATCTTTTTTAGAATTGGTAACTTCTACTGTAAGTCCGTTAGAAGCACTCGGTTTAATTGACAAAGGAGGTGTTGATTTGGTGTTTTTAGATATTCAAATGCCAGAACTTACAGGAATTCAATTATCTAAGATTGTAAAAGGTAAAACCAAGATAATTTTTACAACGGCCTACCCGCAATTTGCGTTAGAAAGTTATGAATTAAACGCTATCGATTATTTGTTAAAACCTTTTGAATTTGAGCGTTTTTATCAAGCCGTTTTAAAAGCAAAAGATGAAAATATTTCTGTTGAAAAACAAATAAAACCACAATCTGATTCCTATTTGTTTGTTAAAACCGATGGTAAAAATAACTTCGAAAAAGTGTATGTTAAAGACATTTGCTACATAGAAGGTTTAAAGAATTATGTGGCAATTCATTTAAAAGAAAATCAAATTATTACGCACAACACACTTAAGAATATTGAAGAATATTTACCAAAGGAACAGTTTGTAAAAACGCATAAATCCTATATTGTATCTATGGAGCACATTCATAAAACCGATTCGATTTCAGTTTATGTTAATAATAAAGCTTTGCCAATTGGAGATACCTATAAAAAAGACTTTTTTGAAAGAGTTCAAAAGCTTAAACTTTAATTTTTCTTTAAATATGCAGCAATAATTCTCTGAATATCTCTATTGTCTTTTTTAGGTTCCACAAAAAATTGATAATCTTCAGGGTTTTCTAATTGTTCAGATTGAAGTACATCTACATAGCCAAAACCTTGATAAATTCCGTCTAAAATTAGTACAAAACCAACTTCATTTTTGGTTCTTCCTTTTTCTTTAATGACTAAATTTTCTGCTCCAATTCCTACCGATTTTATTGCTTCTTTTACACGCTTGTTATAATTTGCTACAGTTTCTTTATCACAACAAATACCTTTACATTCTTTTAGTTGATAATGAAAACAGCTAGAAATATTGGTTTGTAAATGACAGTATTTTGGGCACAATTCAAACTCCTTACATAGTAGTTCCAAATGGTTTCTAGCTTCAGAAATAGTATAATATTTCATCATAGGGTTTGGAGCTAGTTTCAATCGGTTATAAGCTAAATGAATAATGCCTTTTTGATCTTCATAAGAAAACAAACCAACAGCTTCACCAGCTCTTCGTTGTGCTCTGTTAAATTTCGGATAAATGTGTTTTATTTCTGCAGATTCGTGCAACAGCGCAAGTAATTCGCTACCTGTTTTTGTAAAAGAAATATCTGCAGTTTCCAAACACATGGTTTGCTCTTTTTTCTTTTTATCATAAAAATGACTGATAACACGTTGCTTTATATTATTTGCCTTACCAACATAAATAACTTCTTTATCTGAATTTTTAAAATAATAAACGCCATGTTTTTCGGGTAAATTGTCAACTATTTTTTTATCTAAAAGAGGAGGTAAGGTTGCTTGTCTAGATTTTGGATTCAAAAAAGAATTGATGGTGAAATTATCATCTCTTTCTATTAATCTTCTAAATAATTCTGTTGTTGCTTCTGCATCTCCTTTTGCTCTGTGTCTTCCGTTTATAGGAATGTTTTCTGAAGTACAAATATTACCTAAACTGTAAGAACTTAAACCAGGAATTAACTTTCTCGATAAACGAACTGTACATAATTTTTTTCGCTTAAAAGCAAAACCTAAATTTTTAAATTCTTCATGAATAATGTTGTAATCGAAGTTTACATTATGTGCTACAAAAATAGTGTCTTTTGTAATTTCTTCTACCTTTTTGGCAATTTCATAAAACTTGGGTGCAGTTCTTACCATTGCATTTGTAATACCTGTAAGATTGGTAATAAAAGCAGGAATGTTTTGTTCGGGATTTACAAGCGAAGTAAACTCATCTACAACTACTTTCCCATCAAAAACAAAAATGGATATTTCGGTTATTTTAGAACCTTTATATCCATTTCCTGTAGTTTCTATGTCGACAACTGTGTATAACAATTACTCTATTATATTTTTTAAATCTGCAATAGTTGCTGTTGGATCTTCAGAACCAAAAACATAACTTCCTGCAACTAGTACATTTGCACCAGCTTCAATTAATGCATTTGCATTTTTATCTGTAACACCACCATCAATTTCTATTTGGCAACCAGATTCAGTAAAATCGATTAAATGTCTTAATTGACTTACTTTTTTATAGGTGTTTTCTATAAAAGATTGTCCACCAAAACCAGGATTTACACTCATTATACAAACTAAATCTAAATCTTTAATAACATCTTCTAAAACGGCAATTGGTGTATGCGGGTTTAAAGCAACTCCGGCTTTCATGCCAGTAGCTTTTATTGCCTGTATTGTTCCATGCAAATGTGTACAAGCTTCATAATGTACCGTTAAAATGTTCGCTCCTAAATCTGCAAATGTTTGAATGTATTGATCTGGGTTTACAATCATTAAATGTACATCAATTGTTTTTTTAGCATGTTTAGATATCGCTTTTAAAACTGGCATTCCAAAAGAAATGTTAGGTACAAAAACGCCATCCATAATATCAATATGAAACCAATCTGCTTCACTATTGTTTACCATTTCGATGTCTCTTTGTAAGTTAGCAAAATCTGCTGCTAAAATTGAAGGTGCAATTAAATTACTCATTTGTTTGTTGTTGTGTTGTGATTTTATTTTGCAAAGATAATTAATTCGTTATGGTAAGAAAGAATGAGAGGGTAATTTTTTATTCCGTCTTAGTTTACATTTTTATTAATTTAATAAATAGGTCTATAGAACAGATAGCGTTATCTGTCCTATAGACCTATGTGAAAGTTGAGGGAAAGTTGCTACGAATGCTATTTGTTTCTTAAATAGAGTTTTCTAAAATATGCAAATAGTTTTAGCCCTGATTGAACGGTTTGTTTGAGCTCTTTTTTATTCCTTTTTAGGATAAAAAAAGCGAGTAGTGAAAGCAGGAAATAGCTTCAAATAAAAAAAACTCCCGAAAAGAATTCGAGAGTTTTAGTTTTTTATTTTTGATAATGATTATCCAAGATAAGTCATTAAAATTTTAGATCTAGAAGTATGTTTTAATCTTCTAATTGCTTTTTCTTTAATTTGACGTACACGCTCACGAGTTAAATCGAACGTTTCGCCAATTTCTTCTAAAGTCATTGGTTGGTGTTCACCTAAACCAAAATATAATTTTACAACATCTGCCTCACGTGGGGTTAATGTTTCTAAAGCTCTATTAATTTCTATTCTTAGAGATTCATGTAATAATTTTCTATCAGGATTTGGAGATTCTCCAGAGTTTAATACATCATATAAATTAGAATCTTCCCCTTCAATTAAAGGCGCATCCATAGATACGTGACGACCAGAATTCTTCATAGATTCTTTTACGTCATTAACAGTCATGTCTAGTTTCTTAGCAATTTCTTCAGCACTTGGTGGGCGCTCATTTTCTTGCTCTAAGAAAGCGTACATTTTGTTAATTTTATTGATAGAGCCAATTTTATTTAACGGTAAACGTACAATTCTAGATTGTTCTGCTAATGCTTGTAATATCGATTGACGAATCCACCAAACGGCATAAGATATAAATTTAAACCCTCTAGTTTCATCAAAACGTTTTGCTGCTTTAATTAAACCTAAATTTCCTTCGTTTATTAAATCTGGTAAAGTTAATCCTTGATTTTGGTATTGTTTCGCTACAGATACAACAAATCTTAAATTGGCTTTGGTTAATTTCTCTAAAGCTCTTTGATCACCTGCTTTAATAAGCTGCGCTAATTCTACTTCTTCATCAGCAGTAATTAAATCTACTTTTCCAATCTCTTGTAAATACTTGTCTAACGATGCGGTTTCTCTATTAGTAACCTGCTTGGTAATTTTAAGTTGTCTCATTTAAATTCTCTGTGACGTTTTAAGGATTAATACTCTTGCTACATCTACTTATACGTAAGAGATGTAATTTATGTTACAAAAAAACTATCTTTTTTTTAAAAAGATAGTTTTCGACCATTCACCGAGAAAAAAATACGTTTTAACTTTTTTAAATTTTTAAGTGTGACCTATTTATTTATTTAGTGTCATAAATACAACCAAAGTGAATACAATAGTAGAAAAAATTACCGATGAAGATTTAGTTTTTGAAATAGTTAGAACTAATAATACAGAATTATTTGCAACCTTATATGATCGTTTTTCTACAGTTGTCTACAATAAGTGTTACAGTTTTTCTAAAAGCAAAGAAGAAGCCGAAGATTTAGTACACGATGTTTTTGTTAGATTATTTGTTAAACTAAAAACATTTAAAGGAACCTCTAAGTTTTCTACATGGTTATATTCGTTTACATATAATTTTTGTGTGAATTATGTACAAAGAAATAGTTACAAAAAGAAAGAAAAAGTAACTGTTGTAACAGATCAAATTAAAGAGAATGACTCTTTTGAGGAAGTTGAAGAGGCAAATTTATTAGAATTAAAATCTAAAAAATTAGCAAAGGTGTTAACTTTAATAGATCCTTCAGAGAAAATGATTTTATTAATGAAATACCAAGAAGAAATGAGTATTAAAGAAATAAAAGAAATTTTGAATATTGGTGAGAGTGCTGTTAAAATGAGAATAAAAAGAGCAAAAGCAAAAGTTATTAAATTGTACGAAGAGTTATAAAAAATGAGTAACCCCTTTAAAAAAATGCTACCAAAGCACAAGGTTTCACCAACTGTAAAACAAAAGGTGCTTTTAGATGCTAAAATGATAAAACACACTATTGAGGTTGCAGATCTTTATGTTTTAAAATTCCCTAAAACACTTACTAATTTCTTTATTAATTCTAAATAATAGTGCAATTTTAATAAAACAAAGGTGTGTTAAAGTTAAGGTCATATACGATTTAGAATTGCATATTTAAGACCATTCATTCTTTTTGTTTTCAAATACTTCTGCTTTTAAGATGTCTATTTTATCAGAAAAGAAATACATGTAGTTAAACTGTGCCACGAAAAATAACATCCTTTGTTTTTTAATTCACTTTCGAAGTGACTTCTCCTATCGTAATCTGTTTGTAAACTAGTAGAACCAACAAAACCACCAATGGCATGAGTGTAATGTTGGGCCTTAATTTCTAGAATAAAACAATTACAAAAAATAATTGTTAAAGGGCTTTCTCGATTTAGGTGGTTAAAGTAAAAAACCAAATAAATATTAAAATATTTGGAAGCACGAAATTTAATCAGATTTTTTAATAGTGAATGTATTTCCTTCTAAAAAGTAGTTTGCTCTAACCTTTAATTCTTCTTTGTAATAAATTATGGTTTCAGGCAATTTTTTAAGGAGGTAGTTACCTGTGTCCCATATTCTATTATTGTTATCGTCTACAATTGCTCTTATAGTATATGTTTTTGGCTCTAATAAATTAAAAACAAGTGTTTCTGAAGTGTTAACATATTTTCGTTCAATAATTTCCTTATTTTCTTTACCAGATAACAAATCAATAATTATATTTTTAGAAGTTGTATTTATTACATTAAGAGTAATTCGTCCATAGTCTTCTAGTTCTACCGTTTTAAAATTGTAATTTATAGAGTCATTTTTAATATTATAAATATCAGTAAAACCCCCAGGAAAAGCTTTTAAATTGTAATTTTCTTTCTGATTTTTATCAAAAAGGAAACCGATCTTATTTTCCTTTATTGAAATATAATTTGAGTATTTAACTCTTAAAGTGTCTTTATTTACAAAAATGATCTTGCTAGTGTCTATTTTTACAATTGGGTTGTTACTCTTAATAAAAAAAGTATCTCTTAAATGTAAAGTTCCGCTTGTAGAAGGTGATAATTTTAGAGAATCTAACTTGTTTTTTCGGAATTTCACAGTCACTGTATCTAGAAAAATATCATTTGAAACAACAAAGTTTAAAGAATCTACAGCAATAGGAGTATACCAATAATTTAAAGTGTCTTTATCCATTTCAAACCTTGATGCACTTTTAAAACTATCAGTAACTTTAGATAATAATTCAACTTTTAGGTTTTTTATCTCACCTTCATAACCAAACTGAATTTTACCTTTAGAGACTTCTTTTGCTCTATTAAAACGATACGGCTGAATTTCTTTAAATAGCTTAATTGGTTTTGTAATTACGCTATCTTTAGGTAGCGTAATTGTATCTGCATAAAAACCAATTTTATCTACTTTTGGATTAAAAATATAGTCGCTAGAACGCTCCTCTAGTGCTAATAAAAGATACTTTCCTTCTTTTAAATTTGTGAATTCAAATTTAGTTGTGTCTAAAGCTGTAGTTACGTAATTTGGTTTTTTGTTGTAAATAATAGAATCTGTAAATGTACTGTCTATTCTATATAAGACGATGTTTGTTTTTTTAGGTTTTTTGTTAAAGAAAGCATCTATAACGGTACCAGAAGTTTTTAGAGAATCTATATAAGTTCCTGTAGAGAAAATATATTTAAAACCTTCTAATTTGTTGCTCTCATTATTATCTTCAATGGCATTTCCGAAATTAAAAATATAGGTAGTATTTAATGCTAAGGTATCTAAAATTTTAATTTTTAAAAATTTACTTGCAGTTCCTTGTGGTGTTACTAATAAAGGGTTTTTTAAAGGAGGGGAAACAACCAGTTGCTTGTTTAGGTCTTTTAATTTAATAAATTCATTAAATGTTAATTCGACCTCTTTACTTTTAAAATTAATGGTTTTATAAGGTGGTTTAGAAACCACAAATAAAGGAGCATCTTCATCTTTTGGGCCACCATCTGGTCTTCCCGTTTTTGCACAACTAAAAATAAATGCGATAGAAACTAATAAAAAAAGCGTTTTATAAAGGAATTTCACAAACAGTAAATTTTCTACAAATTAACAATTTATTTTTCATATTAAAGTCACAAAGTTTATTCTGTATACGCCATTGTTAAAATACTAATTGTTATTCCAGAAGTTTTTAAAAGTTCCATTGCACAGGCTTCTAAAGTTGCGCCGGTTGTAATTACGTCATCAATAATTAAAACGTGTTTATTTTTAAATGTAGCTGTATTTGTTAAAAAGAATTTTGATTCCAAATCATTAAATCTTTCAAAACGTGTCTTTAGCGTTTGTGTTTTTGTTGATGACTTTCTCACTAAAACTCCTTCAATAAAAGGAATATTTAAATGATTACTTAAACATTTGCCAAATTTAGTAACCTGATTATAACCTCTAATTTTCTTTTTTTTAGAGTGAATTGGTACAGGAACAATATAATCAACTGTCGAAAACTCCTTGTTTTGATTGAGGATTTCTCCGAGCCAGTTGCCAAAGAAAACACCAACTTCTTCATTTCCTTTGTATTTTAACTCATGAATGAGATTCTTAGTGATGCTTTCCTTTCTGAAAAATAATAAAGAATAGGCTTTTTCTACCGTTACTCTTCCGAAGAAAATCTTTGAAAGTTTATTATCTGTATAGCTTTTAAAATTAGTCAAGGGCAAATCATGTCTACAAAATGTACAGATTACTTTTTCATTTTGTAATAATTGTTCATTACAATTCGCACAAATTTTAGGATAAAAAAGTTGGAAGAAATCTTTTAAATATTGCATCTTTACAAGGCGTTTTTTGAGAAAGATAAATAATAAACATAGAATTACAATTGACAAGTAAAATAAATTTTTTTAAGGAAGCAGTAAAAAACCTAAAAATAGTAGGCACAGTAGTACCAAGTTCGCGTTTTTTGGCGAATAGAATGCTCAAAGAAATAGATTTTTCTAAAGTAAATGTTTTGGTTGAACTAGGGCCTGGTAATGGAGCAATTACAAAACATATTTTAAACAGGTTACCACCTAATGCAATCTTAATTTGTTTTGAAATTAATAATTGTTTTTACAAACAATTATTAGAACTTAAGCATCCGCAATTAGTTGTAGTTAAGTCTTCTGCCGAAAAAATAAAGGAAGAACTAAGTTTGTTAGGTTTTGACAAAACAAACCATATTGTATCTAGCTTGCCTTTAACAATTATTCCCGATAAAATTTCAAAAGAAATTTTAAATAGTTCATTTGATGTTTTAGAAAATGGGGGTACTTACATCCAATTTCAATATAGTTTGTCTTATTTTAAAAAACTTAAAAAAGTTTTTAATACATTTATTACTTTAGATTTCGAACCATTAAACATACCTCCAGCCTTTGTTTATCGATGTAAAAAAGTCGATTAACTTTTTCTTGAAAAATCTTTACAAACGTTTATCTTTGTAGCATTATGGCAAAACAAGAAGATCACTTTAAAAAAGTATTATCGCACGCAAAAGAATACGGTTATGTATTTCAATCATCTGAAATTTATGACGGTTTAAGCGCGGTGTACGATTACGCTCAAAACGGAGTTGAGTTAAAGAAAAATATTAGAGATTATTGGTGGAAAGCAATGGTGCAAATGCACGAAAACATTGTAGGTATTGATGCTTCAATTTTAATGCATCCAAAAACTTGGAAAGCTTCTGGGCATGTAGATGCTTTTAATGATCCTTTAATTGATAATAAAGATTCTAAAAAACGCTACAGAGCAGATGTTTTAATTGAAGACTACTGTGCTAAAATTGAAGGTAAAATAGAAAAAGAAGTTGCCAAAGCTGCAAAACGTTTCGGAGAATCTTTTGATAAAGAGGAATTTATCTCTACAAACGGAAGAGTTGTTGGCTATCAAGAAAAAATAAATACCATTCTTGCAAGAATGGGGAAATCTTTAGAAAATGAAGATTTAGCAGATGTAAAGTTGTTAATTGAAGAGCTAGAAATTGCAGATCCTTTAACAGGTTCTAGAAATTGGACAGATGTAAAGCAGTTCAATTTAATGTTTGGTACTAAATTAGGTGCTTCTGCAGAAACTGCAATGGATTTATACTTACGCCCAGAAACAGCACAAGGAATTTTTGTAAATTTCTTAAATGTACAGAAAACGGGTAGAATGAAAATTCCTTTCGGAATTGCACAAACTGGTAAAGCATTTAGAAATGAAATTGTTGCAAGACAGTTTATTTTTAGAATGCGTGAGTTTGAACAAATGGAAATGCAATTTTTTGTAAAACCAGGAACGCAAAAAGAATGGTATGATCAATGGAAAGAAACGCGTTTAAAATGGCATTTATCTTTAGGAATGGGAGCAGAGAATTACCGTTTTCATGACCATGATAAATTAGCGCATTACGCAGATGCAGCAGCAGATATTGAGTTTAAATTTCCATTCGGATTTAAAGAGTTAGAAGGAATTCATTCTCGTACAGATTTCGATTTAAAGGCACACGAAGAGCACTCTGGTAAGAAGTTACAATATTTCGATCACGAAGAAAATAAGAGCTATACACCTTATGTCGTAGAAACTTCTATTGGTTTAGATAGAATGTTTTTAGCTGTTTTTTCTAATTCTTTACAAGAAGAAGAACTAGAAAACGGAACTACAAGAACGGTCTTAAAATTACCAGCTGTATTGGCACCATTTAAAGCGGCTATTTTTCCGTTAGTTAAAAAAGATGGTTTACCAGAAGTTGCTCGTAAAATTATGGACGATTTAAAATGGGATTTTAACGTTTTTTATGACGAAAAAGATGCCGTTGGTAAACGTTATAGAAGACAAGATGCTGCCGGAACTCCGTTTTGTATCACTGTAGATCATGAATCTTTAGAAGACAATTCAGTTACCATTCGTCACAGAGATACTATGGAGCAAAAACGTGTAAAAATTTCTGATTTAAAAGAAATTATTAAAGCTGAAGTTGCTGTAAAAACTTGGCTACAGAAAATAGAAGCTTAAATTTATATCATATCTAGGACTTTTAAAATCTTGTAGGTATGCTTAAAATATAGATTTTTGATAAAATAAGCAGACCTCACAGATTTTAAAATCTGTGAGGTCTTTTTTTGATTATTTAACTTCTATCAGTTGTTCTTCATAAATTATTTTTCCAGTAGAGGTAATTCCTTCAAGAAATATCTTCATATACTTTTGATTTGTGTTAGGTATTTTGAAAGAAGAACTATTTTCAACATCATCGATCTTAATTCTCGGTTTCCAAAAAATAGCTCCATATTTTTTATAAAAGTCAGTATGAAAGGATACGTATGATGGTTGGTAGTATTCTTTTTCAATAGCATAACCAAATGAAACTTCGTTTTTTGAAAATGATTTCTTTTTATTACCATTTTTAAAATTATCATTGGAAAAAATATGTATTTCACCAAAACCTGTTTGGGAAATTATAATTTCTTTAATATCGCTTAGAGTTGTAAATAGCAATTGGTCTAAAGAACTGTAACCGCTTTCGTCTTGAATTAAGTTGTTATCCAAATAAACCTTCGTGGGCTTAACAGTTAATAAGCTAATTGTAGCTCCTCTAGCGCTAAAAATGGATACTCCATCGATTGATTCTTTTACGTTAAAACGTTTTGTTTTAATAAAAGTTAAAACACGTAGCTTAAGGGGGAAATTTTCGTCAATCTTATAAGACCGGGAAGGGCCAATGACGAGTGAGTTATTTTTTTTAACCTTTTTAGTTCTTGACTTTATTGTGAATTCATCTAATTTAGTCCTTTCGCCTATGAAATTATTGTAGCTTACTTCTTTAGTAGAAATATTAAAAGTTTTTTCAATTTTTGTAGAACTCATTTTATCATCAGTTTTTAACGGAGAAAATTGAAGATAAATTTTTTCTGCTTTTATCTTCTTTTTTTGTTTAGTTGATAAGCTGATTTTTGTGTTTTGTTTTAAATTTAAATGTTCAAATTTAAATTTGTTATTTTCTATAGGAGCAGATAATATTAAATTATTCTCAGGTGATATTAAAAAAACTGTTTTTGACTCTTTGTTGGAATTAATTGTACCATCAATAGATATTCCTCTTTCAAACTCAAAATTTGTAACGGGTGGGTTGTTAAAAATATTATGCCACTTATATTTACTCCAACCTTGAGTTAATAGTAATAAATCCAAATCTCTTAGTTTGTTCCTATTTATATGGTTAAAATAATATGATGGACTTTCTATTTTTCCATTAATATAAGGCTTAATAAGAAAACTAGATATAATATTATTTTTAGGATTGTAGCTTTTTGTAGATTCTGGTAAAATAGAAGCGCTTAGATAATATGTTTCCTTCTTATTTTTATATATGTTAATAGATAAAGAATCTGAATTCTTCTTAATTAATGAAATAGTTGGTTTGTCGAATAGATTTTTGTTATAATTAAAAAAGATTCTTTCAGCAAGAGGAGTGTTATTTTCACTTAGAAGTGTAACTATATTTATACCTGGGGCTAATTTTTTAGAATTTAAATTGATATTATATTCTGTAGCACCTTCATTGAATATAAAAGTCTGCTTTAATGTTTTATTAGTATTATGGATATAGAGGGTATATTCTTTTCCAATTAAGTCTTTTAAGGTTAATGAGTTTGTTTTTACAAATATACTTATGAAAGTTGTATTTGGGTTAAAAATAGATAAGGTTGTTCCTTTTTTTTCTGCTCTAGGTATTTTTTTTATAATTTTTGTTTTATCAAAGAAGGTAATTTCGGCAGTATATTCTTCATTAGATTTATAAATGAAATCAAAACTACCAATCCCTAATAAATTGGTGTTAAATTTTGCTATTAAATTTTTCTTACTATCAAAAACCTGACCTTCTTTTATGTTAACGCCATTGCTATTCTTATTTTTAACAATAATACCTATCGTGTTTTCTATAGATTCAATTATGTGGCCACTTTCAGGAAGAAACTGTATGTCATATATGTTCTTTGAAACTTCTTTTTCCTCTTTCTTTTTTTTAGAACTAGCTTGTATTATTTCTATTTTTTGAAAATAAGACTCATCTTCTTTAAAGTTTTTCATCCAATTAGTATTGGCTTTTACATAATAAAACCTATCCTTAAAAGTTGAATCTATTTTAATATTTCCTGTTCCAATACCTTCTTGAATATATATAAGTTTTTTTGTTTTTAAGTTTCCAATACTATCGTAGATAGAGACATAAAGATTCTCTGTATTTTTGTTTAATTTTTTAGAATTTAAATTATAGATGTATGATTTAAACCAAAGTTCTTCACCAGGAATAAAAGTTGTTTTATTAAGGTGTAAATAGGGTGTTTCTTTTTCTAGAGAAAAATATTTTTTGTAATTAAGATCTACGTTTTTTTTTTCTTGAGAGGAAGTGTTGTTGAAAATTAAAAAGAATAGTATTAATGTTATTTTGGTTTTCATTATTTTTTTTTAAATGTAATCAAAATTTTCAATTTAGTAAGGGTTTTTGTGTAAAAACTATCTGCCTAGTTTCATGCAATTGTCATTTTCCTATAGAGCATTATTTGATGATTAGAAATTTAAATTAAAAGATGATTTTCTATATAAAATATTTTTTAATTTAATAGTATTTATTAAGGTGTTGTTGTAAGTACCTGATGTGTTCATACTGACAAAAGGGGGGCAAGTTATTGTTGTTTTTTTTTAAATAAAGAAAGCCAGTAATCTTAGATTACTGGCTTTATAATTACTTGACGTTTCTGTAGAATACCCTATTTATGAGAGTTAATCACTACATCATTCCTGGCATTCCGCCACCCATTGGAGGCATTCCTGCAGGAGCATCTTCTTTAATATCTACCAAAGCACATTCTGTTGTAAGAATCATACCAGCAACAGAGGCTGCGTTTTCTAATGCAACACGTGTTACTTTCTTAGGGTCTATAATTCCAGCTTCTAACATATCTACATAGATATCGTTTTTAGCGTCATAACCAAAGTCTTTTTTACCTTCTAAGACTTTGTTTAAAACAACAGAACCTTCACCACCAGCATTTTCTACAATAATTCTTAACGGAGCTTCAATGGCTTTGTTAATGATTTGTACCCCTGTAGTTTCGTCTAAATTATCTGTTGTAATTTTTTCTAAAACTCTTTTAGCGCGTACTAAAGCAACACCTCCACCGGCAACAATACCTTCTTCAACAGCAGCTCTTGTTGCGTGTAAAGCATCATCAACTCTGTCTTTCTTTTCTTTCATTTCTACTTCAGAAGCAGCTCCAACATATAAAACGGCAACACCACCAGCTAACTTAGCTAAACGTTCTTGTAGTTTTTCTTTATCGTAATCTGAAGTTGTTGTTTCAATTTGCGCTTTAATCTGGTTAACTCTAGTTTTTATAGCTTCTGCATTTCCTGCCCCATTAACAATTGTAGTATTGTCTTTGTCTACAGTAATTGTTTCTGCTGTACCTAATAAGTCTAAAGTTGCATTTTCTAAAGAAAACCCTCTCTCTTCAGAAATTACAGTTCCACCAGTTAAAATAGCGATGTCTTCTAACATTGCTTTTCTTCTGTCTCCAAAACCAGGTGCTTTAACTGCAGCAATTTTTAATCCACCACGTAGTTTATTAACAACTAAAGTTGCCAACGCTTGTCCGTCTACATCTTCAGCAATAATTAATAAAGGTCTACCAGATTGAGAAACAGGTTCTAAAATTGGAAGAATTTCTTGTAAGTTAGAAATCTTTTTATCGAATAATAAAACATAAGGATTTTCTAAATCTGCAATCATTCTATCTGCATCTGTAACAAAATAAGGAGATAAATAACCTCTGTCAAATTGCATACCTTCAACAACATCTACATATGTTTCCATTCCTTTTGCTTCTTCAACAGTAATAACACCTTCTTTACCAACTTTAGAAAAAGCTGTAGCAATTAATTCGCCAATTGTGTTATCATTATTTGCAGAAATTGAAGCAACTTGTTTTATTTTTTCTGAAGAATTACCAACTTTTTGAGTTTGTTTTTCTAAGTCAGCAACAATTGCAGCAACAGCTTTATCTATTCCACGTTTCAAATCCATAGGGTTTGCACCTGCAGCAACATTTTTTAAACCTTCTTTTACAATTGCTTGTGCAAGAACAGTTGCGGTAGTTGTACCATCACCAGCTAAATCGTTGGTTTTAGAAGCAACTTCCTTAACCATTTGAGCTCCCATGTTTTCAAGCTCATCTTGTAATTCAATCTCTTTTGCAACAGAAACACCATCTTTAGTTACCGTTGGTGCACCAAAAGATTTAGAAATAATTACGTTTCTTCCTTTTGGTCCTAATGTTACTTTTACTGCATTTGCTAAAGCATCAACTCCACGTTTTAATCCGTCTCTTGCTTCTATATCAAATTTTATATTTTTTGCCATTTTCTTTAGTTGTTTATTCGTTTAACTGTTTATTCGCTTAATTGTTGCTACTTAATACTGCAACTGTAAACTTATATAATCGCTAAAATGTCGCTTTCACGCATCATTAAATAATCTTTTCCTTCTAATTTTAAATCAGTTCCACCGTATTTACTATATAAAACAGTATCACCAACTTTTACCGTTAAAGGCTCATCAACTTTTCCGTTTCCAATAGCAACAACAGTTCCTTGTTGTGGTTTTTCTTTAGCGTTGTCTGGAATGATTAATCCAGAAGCTGTTTTTGTTTCTGCAGGTGCAGGTTCTACAAGAACTCTGTCTGCTAAAGGTCTAATGTTTAATCCCATTTTTTATATTTTTATTATTAATTAAATTAAGTTTTACACTATAAAAGTAGTCAGAAATTATGCCACTATATTAAACCTGACATTTTTTTCAAATAATTAATATTGAAGTAAAAATTAGCACAAAAAAAATGCCAACGTGTCATCCACATTGGCATTTTAAGTTATATCTAACAGATATTTATTGTATACTATCGTTAGTATTTGTTGTTGGAACTGCAGGAGTTGTTGTTTCTACACCGTCTAAAGTATTTTTTAATTCAAAATTATTATCTCCTGCTCTAGGAATAGCAAAATTTGATAATAAAATTAAAGCAAACATAGCGATAGCTAAAGTCCAAGTTGTTCTGTCTAAAAAGTTGTTTGTGTTTTGCACACCACCTAAAGATTGTGCTCCACCACCTCCAAAAGAAGAAGATAATCCTCCACCTTTAGGATTTTGTACCATCACTATTAAGATTAATGCAATGGCTACAATCAAAATTAAAACTAAAAACGCCGTGTAACTCATGATTTATTTTTTTGTAAAATTTGTATTCTTTTAATTTGGTCTGCAAAGAAACCACTTTTTTCTGGATATTTCAAACTTAAAATTCTATAAGCTTGCATTGCATTTTCGTACTTCTTTTGCTCTAAATAAACTTTTGCCAAAGTTTCTGTCATTAAAGCTGCGTCTTGTCTATTTTTACTTACAGGAACAGCGAATTCTTTTCCTTTTTCTAAAGGGATAATTTTAGGATTATTTTGAATAAATTTATCAATTAAATCTTCTTTTCCTACAACTTTTTTAATTGTTTTTTCTTCCTTTCTAGCAATGGGTTCTTTTGTGGATAGTTGTAACCATTGATTAAATGAGTGGTTTTCTGCGGAAGAAAAAGATAAAGGCTTTCCTATTTCTAAGTTTTCTTCAACGTTTACAGTTTCTTCAATTTTAGGTGTTATTTCTGTAGTTGTTGTTGAAGAAATTGCTATTGGTTTTTCTGAAGAAAGTCTTTCTGATATTTGTTGATGAATATTCTCATCATTTTTAATATCAGTCTTAAAAGAAGTAATGTAATTAAATAAAACGGTTCTGTCTGTTGTGTATGCTGCAGTTACTTTTAACTCATTATTGTATTTAAAACTATTTTGATTTTTTAACCCTTTTAAGTATAAAACTCTTGCCGCTTGAAAATAAGGAAATTCTTCTACAACAGCTTTTAATTCGGCAGTTTCTAATTGCTGAATTTCAGTTTTAATATCTAATAAATTTATAAAAGTATTTGTTTTCAAATTCTTATTTTCAACTAATATTACCACTTACCAACAGAAGCGTTAAATATATCTTGTGTAATTCTATCTATAATTTCATCAAATGCAGCTTCTAAAACGCTACCCGTTAACTGCGAAGTTGCAGGATAATCTGAATAAAAAGAAAAAGATTGCTCAAAATCTTTCTTTTCATCTGTATTGTTTATATATCTAACATTTACTGTAATGGTAAGTCTGTTTTGTGCAGATGTTTGCTGAGAAGTAGCACTCATCGGTGCAATTCTATAACTCGTTATTTCTCCACTAAAGTGCAAATCTCCATTTGTAGAAACTAAAGTTAAGTTTGTTTGACGTGTAAACAAATCTTGTAATTCTAGCGTAAATTGCTGACTTAAGGCTGGTTCTATTAATTGTGCTTGATTCGGGAAGAAATCTATCTGAATCGTTTTTGCGTTTCCTACATCTCCTCCTGTAAAACCGTAAATTCCGCACCCTACAAAAAAGAAGGTACTTATTGTAAATAAAGCAATATAAAGTGATTTTTTCATGTCTTTATAAGTCGTATTGTTTAATTTTTCGATACAGCGTTCTTTCAGAAATACCCAATTCTTTTGCTGCTAATTTTCGTTTATTGTTGTTTTTTTCGAGCGATTTTTTAATCATCTCTATTTCTTTGTCTTGTAAAGATAAAGATTCATCTTCTTCAATAGTCTCAATAAAGTCGTACTCTTTTTCTTTAGAAGAGTTTTGTGGAATATTCATTACTTCGATATTATGCTCTTTTCTTTCTTGATCTGCATATATCTTTTCTATTAATTGATGATTTCTTTCTTCTACTTCCTCAATGTCTCCTGTTTTCATTAAATCGAGTGTCAACTTCTTTAAATCGTTGATGTCATTACGCATATCAAATAAAATTTTATACATAATATCTCTTTCCGAAGAAAAATCATTCTCTTTTTTACCTCCAATTACAGCAGGTAAATTCCCTTTGTTATTAGGTAGGTAATACTGAAGTTTAGCAGCAGTAATCATTCTACTTTCTTCAATTACAGAAATTTGTTCTGCTAAATTTTTTAATTGACGAATATTTCCAGGAAAACGATAGTTAAGTAAAATAGTAACTGCATCTTCATCTAATCTTATAGAAGGCATTCTATATTTCTGTGCAAAATCTGCTGCAAATTTTCTGAATAGCAAATGAATATCTTCATTACGCTCCCTTAGTGGAGGTAGATCAATTTCGACAGTACTTAGTCTATAATATAAGTCTTCTCTAAATTTTTCATTTTGAATAGCAGAGTGCATGTTAACATTAGTTGCAGCTACAATTCTAACATTTGTTTTTTGTGTTTTTGAGGACCCTACTTTTATAAACTCTCCGTTTTCTAAAACACGTAACAACCGTACTTGAGTTGTTAATGGCAATTCACCAACTTCATCTAAAAAAATGGTTCCACCATCTGCAACTTCAAAATATCCTTTTCTGTCTTGTGTTGCACCTGTAAAAGAACCTTTTTCATGTCCGAATAATTCACTATCTATGGTTCCTTCTGGAATTGCACCACAATTTACCGCAATGTATTTTGCGTGTTTTCGATGTGATAAAGAGTGTATTATTTTAGGAATACTTTCTTTACCAACACCACTTTCTCCTGTAACTAAAACAGAAATATCAGTAGGCGCAACTCTAACCGCTTTTTCTAAAGCACGGTTTAAATGTATATCGTTACCAATAATTCCAAAACGTTGTTTTAATGCTTGTAAGTTTTCCATATTTTCTTTTTTGAAGCAGGATTATTTTAATTCAAGGTTTAAGACGTCTTGTTTCTTGCCTCTTGATTTTTTTTAACAATTGTATATAGAAAAGAAATTTAATTTTCTGATGCTATGTTTTTTATAAATATACTTAGCCCTGATTGAAGTGACATCCTTTTTATTTTTCATAAAAAGATATAACGGAAAGCAGGAAATAGCTTCTAATTATTATCAGAATAGCCAACCACAGTACCTTTTAAGGTTGCAGAAGTACAATCTTCTACTTTTACCATTACAAAATCGCCTAACTTATAGTCGTCTTTTGCAAAAACAGCTACGGTATTTTGTGTATTTCTACCTTTCCATTCATTCGGGTTTTTCTTAGAAGTACCTTCAATTAAAAACTCTTCCGTTTTACCTAAATGTTGCTCTGTTCTATATAAAGCGTGTTCTTGCTGTAAATCGATTATTTCTTGTAACCTTCGTTTTTTTGTTTCTTGTGGTACGTCATCTTCCATCTTGTTACCAGCCAAAGTTCCTGGTCTTTCTGAATATGTAAACATAAAACCGAAGTCGTATTTTACATATTTCATCAATTCTAAAGTATCTTTATGGTCTTCTTCTGTTTCTCCGCAGAAACCAACAATCATATCTTGAGATAATGACATTTCTGGAATAATCTTAAAAATATTATCTACCAACGTCATATATTCTTCACGAGTATGTTGTCTATTCATGGCTTTCAACATCGCGTTACTTCCACTTTGAACAGGTAAATGTAAATATTTACAAATATTTCTATGTTTTGCCATTACATGAATAACATCTAAACTCATGTCTTGCGGATTTGAAGTTGAAAAGCGAAAACGTGTTTTTGGGAATTTTGTAGCACACATGTCTAATAATTCTGCAAAACCTACCGCAGTTGCTTGCGCCATTTCAGTCGCTTTTTTAAAGTCTTTTTTCAAACCACCACCAAACCATAAGAAACTATCTACGTTTTGCCCAAGCAATGTAATTTCTTTAAAGTTTTGGTCTACCATAGATTGAACTTCTTCTAAAATACTCTTAGGATCTCTACTTCTTTCGCGTCCTCTAGTAAAAGGAACTACACAGAAAGTACACATATTATCACAACCTCTTGTAATAGAAACAAATGCTGTAACCCCGTTTGTGTTTAAACGAACCGGAGAAATATCTCCATAGGTTTCATCTTTAGATAAGATAACATTTACAGCATTTCTACCTTCGCTAACTTCGCTTAATAGATTTGGTAAATCTTTGTATGCGTCTGGTCCTACAACCAAATCAACAATTTTTTCTTCCTCTAAAAATTTCTCTTTCAAGCGTTCTGCCATACAACCCAAAACCCCAACTTTCATTTTAGGATTTACTTTTTTTACAGCATTGTATTTTTGCAAACGTCTTCTAACAGAAGTTTCTGCTTTTTCTCTAATAGAGCAAGTATTTACTAAAACTAAATCTGCTTCTTCTAGTATCTGAGTGGTATTATACCCTTCTTTGTCTAAAATTGAAGCAACAATTTCACTGTCATTCATATTCATTTGACAGCCGTAGCTTTCTATGAATAGCTTCTTTGTGTTTTCTGCTTTATTTTTAGTTACAAGAGCTTTCCCTTGTATTTTCTCGTCAATAACTTTTTCGATTGGTTCCATATTCAAAAAATGAAATGCAAATATACAACCAAAAATGAAAATGAGTGACAAGTTGGCAGAAAGTATTGTTAAATCAATATAAAAGAGTTGTTAAAAAATAAATCAATTTTTAAGAACCTTGTTATTTTGTGAAAATTATATGAGGTAATAATTTATAGTTTTTATAAATGTATTTTAATTGAAGTAGTTTTTTAAAGTTTAAATTTATACAAATAATTTATATGATGTAGTCGAAATTGTTTTTAAAACAGGTATAAATACCTGTTTTTGAGGTCTTGTGTGTCAAAAATAGTGATGTTTTTTTATTTTCTATTTATTTTTACACTTCATTCTTAATAGAAATTAAAATTACATATTATGAAATTACACTATTCTCTTTTTATCTTTTTTCTTATAATAACTTTTTCGACTTTTGGGCAAACAGGTAATGTGAAATTAGGAGATGGCGCAGGAAAAGATATAACAACTGGAGACTACAATGTAATGGTAGGTGATTCTGCTGCTGCTAAATTAACTTCTGCTTCATACGGAATATTTATTGGTAAACGAGCAGGATTCAATGTTTTTTCTGGAGGAGAAAATGTTTTTATAGGGTATTCATCGGGGTTTTCTAATACTTCTGGACAAGATAATGTCTTCGTAGGTTCAGAAGCAGGTAAATTTAATACTGCAACAGACAATGTGTTTATAGGTACAAAATCTGGGTTTAATAATACAATTGGTCGTGATAATACATTTGTAGGTGAAGAAGCAGGTATTAATAATATCGATGGAGATGATAACACATTTATTGGGGAAGATGCAGGTTATAATAATACAACAGCTAATGATAATACATTTATAGGTAGTGCAGCAGGACGTTCTAATACAACGGGTTTTAGAAATACTGCTATTGGTAGTGAAGCTGGTTATGATTTGGGGACTAACTCTGTGAGTCCTTCTACTGTAATTTCGAGTAATTATGGTAGTTACAATACTTTCGTGGGAGATTCTACGGGTATAGATGTGGGTAAAGGAGCTTATAATACTTTTATAGGGCAAGCTGCAGGAGCTGCAACTGAAGCAGGAAGTAGAAATACATTTATTGGTGTTAGAGCTGGTTGGGACAATGGAAGATACAATAATGCAAATCAAGGACACGAAAACACTTATTTAGGGTATAGAGCTGGACATAAAAATAGGTCTGGTAGTTATAACGTGCTTTTGGGGTCTAGAACAGATTTTGAATCTGTAGGAAACAGTTCTAATACAACAAGTAATAATTACAATGTAGCTATAGGTTATGAGGTTGAGGTTGGAACTAATAAAAATAATACGGTTATTATTGGAGCAAATGCAAAGGTAGATGCAGGTTATGCAGTAGCAATAGGTGCTGGCTCTAGTACTAGTACAAATAATACAATGGTATTGGGTGGTAATACAACTACAAATAGAGTTACTGTTGGTATTGGTACAAACGCACCTAATATAAAAGCAAGTTTAGATTTGGCAGATACAGATAAGGGGTTTTTAATTAATAGAGTAACCAATGCACAAAAAACTACATTAGAAGGTACATTAGTTGTTGAAGATATCGGTTTAATGGTATATGATACAGATGATAAAGTTTTATATGTTTGGAATGGTACCGCTTGGACTTCTTCTACACTTGGTAATTTAGAAACAAGAGTTGCAAATTTAGAAACTGCTGCTCAAGCCGCGGTTTCAGATAAAACCCCACAAAAATTTAATTATCAAACTTCTTTGGTTAACACGAATGGGGAGCCTATAAAAAACCAAAGTGTAAGCTTTAAAATTAGCATTATAAAAACTACAGCTGCGGGTACTTTAGTGTACGAAGAAACACATATTGTTACTACTACAGGTAAAGGTTTAACTAGTTTTAAAGTAGGAAACGGAACCGTTGTAAGTGGTGATTTTTCTGCTGTAAATTGGGCAGAAGATGAGTATTTTTTAAAGGTTGAAGCAGATGTTACTGGTGGAACTACGTATTTAGATTTTGGAACCACACAGTTAATAAGTGTGCCATATGCATTGCACGCTAAAACTGCAGATAAATTGACAGGAAACTTATCAGGAGCGCTTGCAAAATCTGCTGGTAAGCAAAAAGAACAAATTACATCACTAAAAAAAGAAGTAGAAAGTCTTAAAAAGACGGTAGAAGATTTAGTGAAAATGATTAAAAGGAAGAAATAAAGCCTGAAATTTATCAATCATTCTAAAAAAAATAATATAATTCTTGGCGCAGTTGGGAGTTGTCTGTCAATATAAAATTTATAAACATGAAGTATTTAAAGTATTTAAAGTTTTTATTTTTATTAATACTATGTAGCAGTTACGCACAATCTATAGAGAAAAGTGTAATAGGAAGCATTGGCGGAACTCAAACAGTTGGAGGTGCTACGCTTAATTTTACTGTTGGTGAAGCTATTGTTGGGATTGAAACAGATAGTAATACAACTTTATCTAATGGTTTCCATTCAGGATTTACACTTTCTGGTATTTATTGGAATGGTGCTGTAAATACACTTTGGAACGAAGCAAATAATTGGGATGGAGCGATCTTACCTTCAAAAAAAGATCATGTTATTATTTTAGATGTAGTTAATGATCCTGTTTTTAATGTTGCTTTAGATTCTATAAAAAGTTTAGAATTAAGAGCTAATTCTCTATTAAAAATTAGTCCTGGCAATTCTTTAGTTTTATTGGAAAACGGGAGCAATTATGGAGAAGTAATTGTCGAATCTGAAGTTTTACAAAGCGGTGTTTTGTTAGTGAAAGAAAATTTTACGGGTAATGTGAGTTATAAACGTGGTGGTTTGTTAGCTAATAAATGGAGTTTAGTTAGTGCGCCAGTTACAAATCAATCTATAAAATCTTTTGTAGAGAATGCAGCGAATCAAATTAGAATAAATACAGCAGTTAGTCCAAATAGATATGCAATTGGAACCTACAACGAAGTCAATGTTATAGGAAATAAGTGGGAGTATTATGATACAACAATAGGAAGTGAAAGTTTTTTAAATGCAAAAGGATATGCTGTTTCTAGAGTGTCTGACGGCGACCTTACATTTACTGGAAGTGTTGTTACTACTGACGTATCTGGAGCTGTAGTAGAAAATAAATGGAGTGCAATCGGAAATCCTTTTACAACATATTATCCTGCAAATAAAAATGGAGGGAGTAGCTTTTTAGATGATAGTTTAACGGATTTAGATAGTGAGAATCAAGCCGTTTATTTATGGGATAATAGTCAAAGTAAATATGCAGCAATTACTAATTTATTAACTTCACCCCAGCGTTTTTTTACACCAGGACAAGGTTTTTTTGTGAAAGCAAAAACTGGCGTAAGTGCACTTCATTTTTTAGAAAATAAAAGAGCTATTTTACCCTTAGAAGGAACTGTTTTTAATAAAGGAGCAAGTACAACTTCGTATATTCAATTGTTTGTAGAAAGTAATGGGGTTAAGGTAAATACAGATGTTTTGTATTATGCAAATGCAACACAAGGGTTTGATGTAGGCTATGATATTGAAAACTTTACCTCTAATGGGTTAGATGTTTTTTCATATTTATTAGAAAATAATCAAGATAAAAATTACACAATACAATCTTTACCGCAAAATAAATATGCAGATATGGTAATACCTCTTGGTTTAAAAGCAAATGCCAATGAACAGGTTGTGTTTAGTAGTAAAAATAAAAGCCTTCCAAAAGGAGTAAAAGTATATTTAGAAGATAGACAAGAAAATGTTTTTACGCTTTTAGATACAGAAAACAAGGCTTATAAAGTAGCCTTATCTAAAGGTGTAAATGAAACAGGAAGATTTTATTTACACACAACATCAAAAACACTGAATTTAGAAGATTTACCTTTTACTTCTAAAATAGTTGCGTTTGCTAACGATAATAAACTATACATTAAAAATGTAAGTTCAGAAAAAACGAACATTAAGTTATTCGATATGTTAGGAAAGAAAGTTTTTGAAGAAAGAACACATATCGTAAATGATAAAAAAATAAATCTTTCTCATCTTTCTGCCGGAATTTATTTAGTTAAAATAGCCACTAAAAAAGAAAAAATTTCTAAAAAAATTGTTATAAAATAATAGCCTTATCACTCGATTCTATTTTTTAATTCTGTCTATGTATAGATGTTCTCTAAAAGAGAAGATAAGGTAGACGTTACAGTATATTAGGTAGAGGTTTAACTATGTTTTTTGTCTTCTGTAAATGTGCAAGGCAAAAGATATGTACAATTAAAAAATGATTGTCTGTTTTTTTTCGAGAGATATTGGTAGAGAATCATTGTACTACAATCAGAAAAATAATTCAGATCTTTTAATGATGCCTATATGATGTATTCTGGTTATATCTATTCTATTCATGAAAAAGCATCTTTATTTTCTTTTGATTTTGGGTTGATTTAAATTAATTTATCCTTTGATAGTATAGATGTTGTAAAGAAAAAATGTTATCCAAAGATTAAATTACACTTTTTTTGATGCAAAAATACAAAGACTATAGATTAGGAAGATATAGGTTTAACCCCGTAAAAGAATTTAAAAACTATTGATTAAAGCAGGAGAAACAAAAAAAGTTTCTTTTAATATTGATAAAGAGGTGCTTCAGTTTTATATAATTCATAGAAAATGAGAAGTAGAAACAGGTGAGTTTCATCTTTTTGTAGGAGGAAATTCAGCAACAGAAATGAAACAAAAAATTACTGTAGAATAATTATTTCTATTAAAATTGAAGTAAAAAAGCTTTTAAAAAAAATTAATAAAAAAAAACTACATACTTTTGCAGTCTGAAAATACGTAATTTCGATTGCGCTAATTACGAAAATAGAAAGATACATGGCAAAGAACTTAGTAATTGTAGAGTCACCAGCAAAAGCAAAAACTATAGAAAAATTTCTTGGAAAAGATTTTCAAGTAGAATCTAGTTATGGGCATATTGCAGACCTACCTTCTAAAGAATTAGGAATAGATGTAGATGGAGATTTTAGTCCTAAATATATAGTCTCAGACGATAAAAAACCAGTAGTTAAGAAGTTAAGAGCTTTAGCTAAAAAAGCAGATACTGTTTGGTTAGCAAGTGATGAGGATCGAGAGGGTGAGGCAATTGCGTGGCATTTAAAAGAACAATTAGAGTTAAAAGATGAAAAAACAAAACGTATTGTTTTTCATGAAATTACAAAAAATGCCATTTTAAAAGCAGTCGAAAACCCCAGAGATATCGACTATAATATGGTAAATGCACAACAAGCACGTAGAGTTTTAGATAGACTTGTTGGGTATGAATTATCGCCCGTTTTATGGCGAAAAGTAAAAGGAGGTTTGTCTGCGGGTAGAGTACAATCTGTTGCAGTGCGTTTAATTGTAGAAAGAGAACGCAGCATTTTAGATTTTAACGCAGAAACTCATTATAAAGTAGTTGCTCAATTTTCAAATAACGAAGGAAAAACCTTTAAAGCAACTATTCCAAAGAATTTTGATACCAAAAAAACAGCAGAAAATTTCTTAAATTCTTGCGCAAATGCAGATTTTTCTATAGCAGATTTAACAAAGAAACCAGCAAAGAAATCTCCAGCAGCACCATTTACAACATCAACATTACAACAAGAAGCATCTAGAAAGTTAGGTTTTCCGGTTGGTAAGACAATGCAAGTTGCACAACGTTTGTATGAAGCCGGTTTAATAACCTACATGAGAACAGATAGTTTAAACTTATCTGTAGATGCAAGAAATGCAGCCGAAGAAGAAATTACTAATTATTACGGAGCAGAATATAGCAAGCAGCGTGTTTTTAAAACGAAAGCAAAAGGAGCTCAAGAAGCGCATGAGGCAATTCGTCCTACAAACATGAAAATGCATGCTATTGATACAGAATATGATCAAACGAGATTGTATGATTTAATATGGAAAAGAACCTTGGCTTCTCAAATGAGTGATGCACAATTAGAACGTACCAACGTGAAAATTGAGAACTCTGAGAATTCAAAAATCTTCACTGCAAATGGAGAGATGATAAGGTTTGAAGGTTTCTTAAAAGTATATTTAGAAGGAAACGATGATGATGAAGGCGAAGAGCAAGCAGGAATGTTGCCAAACTTAAAAGTGAAAGACAAATTGGATTACACTTTTATAAACGCAACACAACGTTTTACGAGTCCGCCATACAGATTTACAGAAGCATCTTTAGTAAAGCAGTTAGAAGAACTAGGTATTGGTAGACCATCTACATATGCACCAACAATCTCTACCGTTCAAAAAAGAGGATATGTAGAAAAAGGACAAAATGAAGGAATCGAAAGAGAATATCAACAATTAATTTTATCTAACGGAACTGTAAAAGGGGAAGCTTTAACAGAGAAGACAGGTTCAGATAAAAATAAATTAGTACCCACAGATATTGGGAATATTGTAAACGATTTCTTAGTAAACAATTTTTCAAATATTTTAGATTTTGGTTTTACAGCAAGAGTAGAAAGCTCTTTTGATGATATTTCTGAAGGAGATGCAGATTGGATAGAAATGATAAAAGGTTTCTATACGAAGTTTCATGACAACGTAGAAGATGTTAAGGAAAATGCAGAAAGAGAAAGCGGAGAACGTATTCTAGGAAAACATCCAGAATCTGGAAAAACTGTTTTAGTTCGTCTAGGTAAATTCGGTCCAATTGCACAAATAGGAGCGCCAGAAGATGAAGAAAAGGTGTTTGCTAGCTTAAATAAAGACCAAAATTTAGGAACTATAACAATGGAAGAGGCATTGGAATTGTTCTTGCTTCCGAAAACATTGGGTTCTTATGAAGATGAAGAAGTAATTGTTTCCAATGGTCGTTTTGGTCCATATATAAAATTCGGAACTATGTTCGTTTCTTTAGATAAAGGCGAAAACCCGATGGAAGTAGATTTACCAAGGGCAGAAGAATTAATTGTTGCGAAGCAAAAAGCAGATGCACCAATTTATTATTATGAAGAGTTGCCTGTGCAAAAAGGAGTTGGACGTTTTGGGCCTTTCTTAAAATGGAATTCTATATTTATCAACGTAAGTAAAAAATACGATTTTGATAACCTTTCTGATGATGATATTATTGAGTTAATTGAAGTTAAAAAACAGAAAGAAATAGATAAAGTTATTCATAACTGGGAAGATGTTGCTATTCGCGTAGAAAAAGCACGTTGGGGTCGTTTCAATGTGATAAAAGGAAAAATTAAGATAGAATTGCCTAAAACTACAGATATAGAGAAGCTTTCTAAGGAAGAGGCTGTAAAGATGATTGACAAGAAAACCCCAAAGAAAAAGGTGGCAAAAAAGAAGCCTGCTGCAAAAAAGAAAACAACTACAAAAAAAACAGTGGAAAAGAAATAATTAGTTAGTATCTTGCATGCTTTATTGAAAAAAAATTGATGAACCAAGATTTTTTAATCCCTATAAAAGATTCGGTTGTTGCCTACTTGGCATTACAGTCTGCGTCTTGCTTGGGCCATAGTATTCAAATACATTCTACAGAAGAAGGTTTTCCTGATCTAGAAAATGTTCAAATCGCTATTTTCGGAGTGCAAGAAGATAGGAACTCGCAAGACAATTTTGGTTGCGGAGAAGATTTGTACCTTATACGAAGAAAATTTTACCAGTTGTTTCCTGGTAATTGGCACACAAATATTGCCGATTTAGGGGATATTGAAAAAGGTAATCAAGTTTCAGATACTTATTTTGCAGTTAGAGAAATAATAACCTCATTGCTGAAGAAAAATATTATTCCAGTAATTATTGGTGGAGGACAGGATATTACCTACGTTAATTATCGGGCTTATGATGCTTTAGAGCAGTCTGTAAATATTACTGCAGTAGATAGTCGATTCGATTTAGGTAGTTTAGAAGAGGATTTAACATCACAATCTTACCTTAGTAAAATAATTATGCAAGAACCAAATAACTTGTTTAATTATTGTAACGTAGGCTATCAAACCTATTTTAATTCGCAAGAAGAAATAAGTTTATTAGATAATTTATTCTTTGATGCACATCGATTAGGTAAAGCAAAAGAATTAGAAAATATAGAACCTGCGTTTAGAAATGCAGATATTGTTTCTATAGATATTGGTGCTGTTAGGCAAAGTGAGGCACCAGCAAATAATAATGCTTCACCAAATGGTTTTTATGGTGAAGAAATTTGTGCAATCGCAAGATATGCAGGTATTAGTGATAAAGTTTCTTCTTTTGGTATTTATGAGTACAATTCGAAACACGACAATAACCATCAAACAGCACATTTAATTGCGCAAATAATTTGGTACTTTATTGAAGGTGTTAATTTTAGGGTAAAGGATTATCCATTTTCTGGTAAAGAAAATTATCAAAGATTTACGGTCTTGTTAGAAGATGATGAACCGCTAACATTTTACAAAAGCAATAAGTCTGGAAGATGGTGGATAGAAATAAACATTTTATCAAATAATAAATACAAAAGACATGCGTTAATACCATGTACATATAAAGATTACACAGACGCAACACAGCAAATTATACCAGAGAAATGGTATAAGGCAATGAAAAAAATGGTGTAATTGTTGAGAAATGAAAAATCAGTACGTTAAATGCAATTTCAGTATTGCTTTTTAGCAAAAAAAATAATAGGTTTACGAACTTTAAAGATAAGATATAATCAGCATATGAAGAAAGCAGCAATATTTGCACTTTTAATAACGGTATTTTACAGTTGTGGCTCTAATGATAGAGGAGAACTGGTAGGTGTTAAGGTTAAAAAGAAGTGGTTTTCAGAAAAACCTTATGGAATGGCTTTAATACCAGGAGGTTCTTTTACCATGGGTAAGCAAGATCAAGACATTATTGGTACTATGAATGCACCAACAAAAACAGTTACTGTTAGACCTTATTACATGGATGAAACAGAAGTAACTAACAATGAGTACAAAGAATTTGTACATTGGGTTAGAGATTCTGTTGTAAGAACAAGGTTGGGGTATCAAGCAGAATTTGCTGCAATGGGTGGGACACCAAATGCAGATGGAACACCTCTTTCTGGAGGAATTCATGAATACGCCTTTGCAACAGTAGATACGATAGATGCAACTCCTTATCAAAAATACATGTATGAGAATTACTGGAGTCTAGGAGACGGAATTGATTCTATTAAACCATTAAACTGGCGATCTGAATTGTTTTGGAAAACAGAAGAATACCCAGATGTAGATTATGTAGAAGTTATGGACTCTCTTTACATTAGCAGAGACGAGGCTGTAGATGGAATTAGAACATTTAATACAAAATTTTTAAAATATAGATATTCTTGGTTCGACAGAGACAACGCTGCTAGAAAAGGTGGAAATAGAAAAGATTTTGTACAAACAGAGGTTTTAAATATTTATCCAGACACAACTGCTTGGGTAAAAGATTTTAATTATTCTTATAATGATCCAATGCATCAAGATTACTTTTATCACCAATCTTATGGAGATTACCCTGTTGTAGGGATTACTTGGGAGCAAGCAAATGCTTTTTGTAATTGGAGAACTAAAAAGAAAAATGATTATTTAAAAGGAAGAAAAAACGCAACTCAAGTACCTGATTTTAGATTGCCTACAGAAGCAGAATGGGAGTATGCTGCAAGAGGCGGTTTAGAGTTTGCAACCTATCCTTGGGGAACAGGAAGTACAACTAGTGATAGAGGTTGTTTCTTAGCAAACTTTAAACCAGTAAGAGGTAATTATGCTGTAGATGGTGCTTTGTATACAATGGAAGCTAGGTCTTTTAATGCAAATGATTATGGTTTGTATAATATGGCTGGTAATGTTTCTGAATGGACAAATACTGCTTATAACTTATCTTCTTACTACATGGCTTCTACTATGAACCCGAATGTAGAAGACAGAAAAAATAAAAGAAAAATTGTACGTGGAGGTTCTTGGAAAGATGTTGCATATTTTTTAGAGGTAAGTTCTAGAGATTATGAATATGCAGATACTGCGAGAAGTTACATTGGTTTTAGAACCGTACAAAATTATATAGGAACAGATATTAAATAAAATAATAAATAAATAAAACCCCTAACAAATAAAAAATTATGGCACAGTCAAGAGCGTACAAAAAAACAATGAATTTCGTTTACGGAATTGGAGCAGCAGTAGTAATTATTGGAGCATTATTTAAAATCCAACATATTGAACTTTTCGGAATAACTGGAGGAATGATGTTAACTATTGGTTTAGTTGCTGAAGCAATAGTGTTTTTAATTTCTGCTTTTGATACACCAGAAGATGATCTAGATTGGGCTAAAGTTTACCCTGAGTTGGCAGATGGTGGTTTGTCTTCTCAAAGAGAGGATAAGAAGTTGGGTGCAGATGGTATGTTGTCTCAAAAATTAGATAATCTATTACAAGAAGCTAAGATAGATTCTACTCTAATGGCTAGTTTAGGTTCTAGTATGAAGAATTTTCAAAATGCAGCAGAAGGTTTATCTGCAGCATCAGGTTCTGTAGCTTCAACAAATAAATACAATGAAGAAATGTCTAAAGCTGCATTACAAATGGAGTCTTTAAATAACTTATATAAAGTACAGGTAGAAAACACAAGTAAACAAGCAGAGTTAAATACTTCTGTTGTAGAAAACACAGAAAGATTACATGAGCAAATGAAAGCATTGGCAAATAACTTGTCTTCTTTAAACGGCGTTTATGGAAACATGCTTTCTGCAATGTCTAGCAAATAATAATTAGTTAAAACTAAATTTATAACAACTTAAAAAACTAATTATAATGGCAGGAGGAAAAATGTCCGCAAGACAGAAGATGATTAACTTAATGTATCTTGTGTTTATTGCAATGTTAGCACTAAATATGAGCAAAGAAGTTTTATCAGCTTTTGGCTTCATGAACGAGAAACTAGTAGAAAACAATACTTCTACGACAGAAAAAAATGCTTTAGCTTATGAAAATTTAAGAACCAAAGCATCTGAACAACCAGAAAAATTTGGTCCTTTAAAAGAAAAAGCAGACAAAGTAAAAGAACATTCTTTAGATTTTTATCAATTTTTAGCAGGCTTAAAAACAAGCATGACTGAAAAAATAGAGGTTAAAGATGATTATGAAACAATGGATAAAACAGATTGGTTAGATGCTTATTTCTTTAAAGGAGATAATTACACAGCGGAAGGTCAAGAATTTTTAGATAAAATTAATAATTATAGAACGAATGTAATTAAGGTTTTAGGATCTGATAGTAAATTTGTACCAGTTTTAAATAGTAGGTTTTCTACTTCAGATGTTATCGATGATGAAACTGATAAATCTGTACCTTTTTTAAGAGCTAGATATGAAGGTTTCCCTATGATTGCCTCATTAACAAACTTTACGCAAATACAAGCGGATATTAAAAACACGGAAAGTGATATTATTTCAGATTTATTAGGAGGGCAATTAGAGAGTGAAGTTTCTATGTCTAACTATAACGGAGTGGTACAACTAGATAAAAATGCTTTTTATCCTGGAGATAAAGTAACAGGTAGTGTTGTTTTAGGTAGATATGATCCTAGTTTAAAGCCTAGTAGAGTAGAGTTAAACGGAAAAAAATACGATAACTTTAAAGATGGTAGCGTAATTTTAGATTTAAACGCAGGAAGTGTTGGTGAGAAAGACATTAAAGGAACTATTTATTTTATGGAAAACGGAGAGGAAGTTCCTGTACCATTTAAGAGTTCTTATTCTGTAATTTCTAAACCAAATGCACCTGTAGTTTCTGCAGATAAAATGAATGTAGTGTATAGAGGTTTACCAAATCCTATCTCAATTTCATTACCAGGAGTTCCGGATAAAGATGTAAGAGCAAGTGCACCAGGTTTACAGAAAACGGGTTCGGGTAAATATATTATGAACCCTAAAGCTGGAAATACTGTAAATATTAGTGTTTCAGCCAAATTAGCAGATGGTAAAAATGTAAGTACAAATACACCTTTTAGAATTAAAGATATTCCTGCAGCAATGGGAACTGTAAGAGGGCAATATGGTACAGTACGAATGCCTAAATCAGGTCTAGCAAACACTCCAGTAGGTGCGGGGTTACCAGATTTCTTATTTGACTTAGATTTACAGGTAACAAGTTTTAAGGTAAAAGTACCTGGTCAATTAGCAATTATTGTAAGCGGAACTAAATTTAATGCGTCTGCAAAGAAAGCTTTGTCTAAAGCTAGAAGGGGTGATATTATTACAATATATGATATTAAGGCAGTAATAAAAAATAACTCTTATAAATTAAAGAAAGTATTACCCGTTAATATAGAGTTAACAAACTAGAAAAAAAACATAGTTATGATTAGAAATTGTCTAATAGTATTTTTCGTTATTCTAACTACAGGTTTGGTAAATGCGCAAGCAAACTTACTAAATGCAAAAGATGTAGATCAGATAGGTGTAAAAAGTGAGCAACAATTAGCAGCAGATAATGATGGACCACTTCCTTATGGTTATGTAGACGATAGAGATGTGCTATGGTCTAAAGTGGTTTGGGAATTTATAGATTTAAATCAAAAAATAAATTTACCATACTATTTTCCAATAGACACAACAAACATCGCTTCAGAGAGAAGATCTTTATTTCACACCCTTATAAAAGGAATGAAACAAGGTAAAATTAATGAAGTGTATGATGATTCTTTTTTTACAACTAGAATAACAGAAGATGAAATAGAAAGACGTTTAGTAAACGTTCGTGAAGAAAATGGGTATACAGATACTTACAGGATTCAGACAGAGGATGTTGCTGGTTACATGATTAAAGGAATGTGGTATTTTGACAAACGTCAAGGAGAGTTAAAATACAGATTATTGGCTTTAGCACCCATGGGTAAAGATGTACAAACTTTAGGGGTTCAAGAAATTGAAGATGATAAACTATATGAATTGTTTTGGATTTTCTTTCCATCTGCAAGAGAAGTATTGCATGACGCTAAAGTTTTTAACCCTAAAAACGCAGCACAACCAATTTCTTTTGATCACTTGTTAAATGCTAGAAGATTTAGTTCTACGATTGTTAGAGAAGAAAATATTTATGGCAATAGAGCTATTGAAGACTATGTTCGTGGTAATTCTTTATTCCAAATGTTAGAAGCAAACAAGATTAAAGAAGATATTAGAAATAGAGAAATAGATATGTGGAATTACTAATTCACAATTAAATTAAAATATAAAACGTTTGTGAAAGCAAGCGTTTTTTTATTTGAAGCTATTTTTTTTCACTAAAACTGTCTGCTGATAAGTACATTTTTTTGCCACTGAGCAGTTTGCTCTTTGTAAACTGAAAGCAATTACAGACCTATAAAGAGATTGCTTTGTGCTTCGCAATGACGGTTATTTATGCCAAATTAAATTTTAAATTATGAAGGTAGACTATATTATTGTTGGCTTAGGATTGGCAGGTTTAGCATTTGCCGAAGAATTGTTAAATGCAAATAAAACGTTTTTAGTTTTCGAAGATGATTCCCAAACATCTTCTTTAGTTGCTGGTGGCGTTTATAACCCTGTAATTTTAAAAAGGTTTACACCTGTATGGAACGCAAAAGAGCAGTTAGAAGTTGCGCTTCCTTTATACCAAAAAATTGAAGAGAAACTGAATATAAGTATCGATAAAAAAATCGTTATAAAAAAAGCTTTTAAATCTATAGAAGATCAGAATAATTGGTTTGAAGCTATAGATAAACCGAAGTTAATAGATTATTTAGATCCTAAATTAGATTCCGATAATTATAATGGAGTTATCTCAGATTTCAGTTTCGGAAATGTAAATGAAACAGGTAGAATTGATACCAAGAAATTAGTAGAGTCTTATAGAAGCTATCTTAATGAAAGTGGATTTATCCGTTTTGAGAATTTTGAATATCAAGAATTAAAACTTAATGAGCAATTTGTAACCTACAAAGATGTTACTGCTTCGAAAGTAGTTTTTTGTGAAGGATTTGGAATCAAACAAAATCCGTATTTTAATTATTTGCCATTAAATGAAGCAAAAGGAGAGTTGTTAACCATTCACTCCCCAGAATTAAATATCGATTTTTTATTAAAATCCACTCTTTTTATCTTACCAATGGGAGACAACAACTATAAAGTTGGTGCAACCTTTAATTGGACAGACAAAACATCGAATCCGTCTGAAGAAGGAAAAGAAGAATTGGTAGAAAAATTGAAGAAAGTAATAAATGTTCCTTATACAATTGTTTCTCAATCAGCAGGAATAAGGCCAACGGTTGCAGGAAGAAGACCTTTGGTTGGTGTGCATCCAAATTACCCTAAATTAATTGTTTTAAACGGTTTAGGAACTCGAGGCGTAATGATTGGACCAACGGTTGCTAAAAGCCTTTTTAATCACTTAGAAAAAGGAGAGATTTTAGATTTAGAAATAGATATTAAGAGGTTTAATAAAAAAATTAAATAGATTTTTTATAACTAACAAACATATTTATCCAGATTATTCTAGATAAGCGCAGATTTAAGGGTGTTAAAACAAGTAAAGCAATAATTATTGCGGCAAAAGATTGCAATAGCGTTAGTGAGAAAAGTAGCGTAGCAATTAAGAAAGTAGCAATAGAAATAGCAACTGTAAGTCCGTAATTTACATACATAGCACCAAAAAAGAAAGAAGGTTCCATCATATATCTTAAATCACATTTTGGGCAATTATCATGTAATTGTGTAATTTTCGATGGATTAAGTGTGAATTTATATTTAAAAAAATCACCTTCATGACATCGAGGGCACTTACTGTTTGTAACACTGTATATTTTTGTACCTTTTTTAAACATAATAACTCTATTTTTTTAAGTAGCTTTGCGCCTTACAAATTTACAATAATTTCATGTTAAACGTACATAATTTAACGGTTTCCTTTATGGGAACTGAATTGTTTTCTGGCATCACTTTTAAATTGAACAAAGGAGATAGAATTGGACTGATTGGAAAAAATGGAGCAGGAAAATCGACTTTATTAAAAGTGCTTTCTAGAGACATCGAAAGTAGTGGCGGAACCATGGCTTTTGATAAAGATGTGCAAATGGGATTCTTAAGACAAGATATCGATTTTGTTGAAGGAAGAACTATTCTAGAAGAAGCATACCAAGCTTTCGAAGAAATTAAAGAAATAGAACTTCAGTTAGATGAAATTAATGAACAATTAGCAACTAGAACAGACTATGAAAGTGAAGAATACAGTCAGCTAATTATCGATCTAACAGAAAAAACCGAACGTTATGAACTCTTAGGAGGTTATAATTACCAAGGAGATACAGAAAAGATTTTACAAGGTTTAGGTTTTCAAAGAGAAGATTTCGACAAACTAACAGATACTTTTTCTGGAGGTTGGAGAATGCGTATTGAGTTGGCAAAATTATTACTTC
This sequence comes from Polaribacter sp. ALD11, assembly GCF_002831685.1. Lineage (NCBI taxonomy): Bacteria > Pseudomonadati > Bacteroidota > Flavobacteriia > Flavobacteriales > Flavobacteriaceae > Polaribacter > Polaribacter sp. ALD11. The sequence goes on from NZ_CP025119.1 coordinate 2,964,069, forward strand.
AGAATAATGATATCCTATTATTAGATGAGCCAACCAATCACTTAGATATCGAATCTATTATTTGGTTAGAAAACTTCTTAAAAGGCTATTCTGGTGCCATTGTCTTAGTTTCGCATGATAAAATGTTTTTAGATAACGTAACCAACAGAACTATAGAAATTTCTTTAGGGCAAATCTACGATTATAAAAAACCGTATTCAGAATTCTTACTATTAAGAGGAGAAATTAAAGAAAAGCAATTACAAGCTCAGAAGAACCAAGAGAAAGAGATAAAACAAAAACAGCACTTAATAAACAAGTTTAAGGCAAAAGCGAGTAAAGCTTCTATGGCGCAATCTTTAATGAAGCAACTAGATAAAGTTGAGTTAATTGAGGTAGACCAAGATGATAACCAAGCCATGAATGTTCGTTTTAACATTTCTAAAGAACCTGGTAAAATTATTGTTGAAGCTGAAAACCTAAGCAAAAGTTACGGCGATAAACACGTTTTAGAAGGTGTAGATTTATTAATTGAAAGAAATAGTAAAATTGCTTTTGTTGGTCAAAACGGACAAGGAAAATCTACTTTAGCAAAAATGATGGTTGGTGAAATTCCTTTTGAAGGACATTTAAAACTAGGTCATAATGTAGAGGTTGGGTATTTTGCTCAAAATCAATCTGAACATCTACCGCCAGAAAAAACGGTGTTACAAATTATGGAAGATGCAGCCTCAGATTCTAACAGAGCAAGAGTTAGAGATATGTTAGGTTCATTCTTATTTGGTGGAGACGCAGCAGATAAAAAAGCAAAAGTACTTTCTGGAGGAGAAAGAAATAGATTGGCGTTGTGTAAATTATTATTATCACCTTTTAACGTGTTAATAATGGATGAGCCAACAAATCACTTAGATATTGCATCTAAAAATGTATTAAAAGAAGCGTTGCATAATTTTAATGGAACCTTAATTTTGGTTTCTCACGATAGAGATTTTCTACAAGGATTAACATCTACTGTTTACGGTTTTAAAGACAAAGAGATTAAAGAGTATTTAGGAGATATCGATTATTTCTTAGACCAACACAAGATCGAAAATCTTAGAGAAGCAGAAAAAAGAACGGTTGTAAAAGCGACCAAAGATACTTCTAAAAAAGAATCAGAACAACTATCTAGAGAGCAAGAAAAGCAACTTAAAAAGCTAAAGAATAAGCTTTCTAATGTAGAAACCGAAATAGCAGACTTAGAAAAGGAAATTGAAAAGGTAGATTTAGAATTGGCAAAGAACTACGATGAAGTTTCTAATAGACCAAATTTCTTTGAAAAATACAAAGCTAAAAAAGCAAAATTAGACGTTGTAATGGAAAAATGGGAAAAAATTGAAGCAGAAGTTTCTAATTTTTCATAACTTTCTATAATTTCTAGTCCCGAAACTTCGGGAGCAAAAAACTTAAAATAATTAAATTATAAATTCCTGTTTTTACAGGAATAATAAACGATGGACTTTAACTCAATAAAAGAAACTGAAAATCAACAAGTTTTTCTACCTATTTTGGAAGAAAAAAAGGTAAAACTTTTTATAAAAAGAGAAGATTTAATTCACCCTTTTGTTTCTGGTAATAAATTTAGAAAATTAAAATACAATTTACAAGAAGCAACAAAGCTTAAGAAAAAATCGATACTTACTTTTGGTGGCGCTTATTCGAATCATATTTTAGCAACCGCAGTGGCTGGTAAATTAGCAGGTCTTAAAACTTTTGGTATTATTAGAGGAGATGAATTAGGTAAGAATATTGCAGAAACAATAGAAGGCAACCCAACTTTAAGAGAAGCTCAAAACCATGGAATGAAGTTTCATTTTGTTACGAGAGAAGAATACCGCCAAAAAACTTCGTTTGGTTTTATTGAAAAGATGAAGAATAAATGGGGAGATTTTTATTTAATTCCAGAAGGTGGAACAAATTTCTTAGCTGTAGACGGTTGTCAAGAAATTTTAACAAAAGAAGATGCTGAATTTAATTATATTTGCGCAGCTGTTGGAACTGGAGGAACGCTTGCTGGTTTAATAAAATCACTAAAAAGGCGTCAAAAAGTCTTAGGATTTCCTGCTTTAAAAGGAAATTTTTTATCTGAAGAGATTAAAAAGTATACGATTAAAAATGATAGTTGGAAATTACAAAAAGGATATCATTTTGGCGGTTATGCAAAATCTAACCCAGAGTTGATTGATTTTATTAATAATTTTAAACAAGAAACAGGTATTTTGCTAGACCCTATTTATACGGGTAAAATGGTCTTCGGAATTATAGATTTAATCAAAAAAGATACTTTTGAAGAAGGAACCAAAATTTTAGCAATTCATACAGGAGGAATTCAAGGAATAGCAGGGTTTAACCAAGAGCTAATTAAGAAAAATGAACAAACTATAAATGTAGAATGAAGTTAAAAATTGTTTTTAGTTGTTTGTTTTTATTAGTTTTATCTAGTTGTGGCTCTAAAAAGAAAGTCATTAACAAGAAAAACCCTGGCGTTGTAATTGTAGAACCAGCACCGTTTAATTTGCCTTCTGTAAATGAGGTTGAATTAACAAAAAAACTTGCTAAAAATAATTCTAGACTAAATAAAGAAACACTTGCTTATATTAGAAAATATGCACCAATTGCAGTAAAAGAAATGCACGAATATAAAATTCCTGCAAGCATTACCTTAGCGCAAGGAATTTTAGAATCTGGCAAAGGAAAAAGTGAGTTGGCATTAAAATCTAACAATCATTTCGGAATAAAGTGCCACAGACAATGGACAGGCGAACGTGTATATCATGATGACGATGAAAGAGGTGAGTGTTTTAGGAAGTACGTGTATCCAGAAACATCTTATAATGATCATTCGTTATTTTTAACACAAAGAAAGCGCTATGCTTTTTTGTTTGATTATAATATTAGAAACTACAAAAAATGGGCTTATGGTTTAAGAAAAGCAGGTTATGCAACAGATAGAAAATATCCTGCAAAGCTTTTAAGAATCATTAAAGATTATCAACTTTATGAGTTTGATAAAGTTAAAAAAGTAAGGTACACCGAAGAAGTTAAAGAATTAAATGATGGTGAAACTTTTGAAAAACCTGTTGTAATAGAAAAAGTAGAAGGCAATTTCTACGAAGTGCAAAAAGGAGATACTTTATACTCGATTTCTAGAATGTTTAAAATTTCTGTAGCTAATTTAAAAGCTATTAATAATTTGAACGACAATATAATTTCTGTTGGTCAGAAATTATTGGTTAAGAAATAACAATAACAACAAGACCTCATTTAAGTGCATTTTATTTTTAATTTAAATAATTCTAAACCAATAGCAGTATGGCAGTAATAAAACCAGTAAACGGAAAACACCCACAGATACCAGAAGATTGTTATGTTGCCGAAAACGCTACAATTGTTGGTGATGTTTCTCTAGGAAAAGAATGTTCAATTTGGTTTAATGCCGTAATTCGTGGAGACGTACATTACATTAAAATTGGAAATAAAGTTAATATCCAAGATGGCGCAGTAATTCATGCAACATATCTAAAATCTCCTACAATTATTGGTAATAATGTTTCCATTGGGCACAATGCAATTGTACATGGTTGTACCATTAAAGACAATGTTTTAGTGGGTATGGGAAGTATTATTATGGACGATTGTATCATAGAATCGAATTCTATTATTGCAGCAGGTGCAGTTATTACCAAGAATACACACGTAGAAAGTGGTAGTATTTATGCAGGTGTTCCAGCTAAAAAAGTAAAAGATATTTCACAAGAATTAATTTCAGGTGAAATTAATAGAATTGCAGACAATTATGTAAAATATTCAGGTTGGTTTAAAGAATAGAGGTTTGTTATTTTGGGCGTTACTTTACACTTCATTCTTCAGCATAAAGTCGGGCTTTCACTACTCGCTTTTTTTGTAAAAACAAAAAAGAGCTCAAACAAACCGTTCAATCCCTAACGCGAATACAAATTTGTTATATAATCAAAAACCCGATTTCAATTTAGAAATCGGGTTTTATGAACTAACTAACCAAACTATTTATCAGCTCTTTTTTTATTTCTTTTGCTGTTATTTTTACTTTTCTTTTTCATCATCTGCTTATCTTTTGCTGCTCTTTTTTTATGCATTTTTTCAAACTTCTCAAATTGCTCTTTATTTAAGATGTCTTTCATGCTGTTTTTCATAGCAATTCGATTGTCTAGCATTTTACTTTTCATTGCATAAATTTCATCTGAAGATGGTCTTTTGTCATTTTTTCTAGCTTCTTTCCTCTTTTCCATCAAAGCTTTTTTTTCTACTACTTTCGATGTAATAATAGGTTTCATTTGGTTTTGTTGCCTTTCGGACAAATCCAAGGCTAAAGTCATCCTCTTTACTGTTAAATCTGTTTGTTGTTCAGTAGTGAGTTGTGGTCTTTTATGACCTCTTTTTTTCTGTGCTTGTGTACTAAGAGTAAAAGCCAATACGAATACTAAAATAGTTGCTAATTTTTTCATTTTTATGATTTTTTAAATGTTATTTTTTATACTACTAAGACTTTTAGAAACAACAAAGGTTTAATTGTAAGTAATTAATTAACAATATTTTAAGTATTTTAAAGTGTAAAAAAAGCTCAGATTCAAAGAAGAATCTAAGCCTTGTCAATAAACTAGTTAATCAACCAAAAAAAACTAGTTACTGTAAATTTATTAATGCTTTTATAGAAGTTTAAAAAACTGTTATTTTTGTTAAAGTGTTTTTCATTCTTTATTATTTATACTTCTTTGACTCTTAAAAAAGCAAAAGGTTTAAATTTGCATTTCGATTAACAGCAATTTAACATATTTGTAATGCGTAAATTATTTTGGTTATTATTTTTAGTTTCATTTATAACAAATGCACAAAAGGATTCTATACATGTAGATTTAAGTAGTCCTCATGCTACTTTATACACACATTTATATTTTTTACAATCAGATTCTTATCAACCTAAAAAAGCAGCAAAAACAATTTTAGGTTTACCAGAAAAAGAAGCTGTTAAAAAAGTTATTAGAATTAAAAAAATTCTAGACGGTAAAGGTTTGTTTGTAGATTTCGAGATTGTTCCTAAAGATCCTAATTTTAAAGATACTATTAGGTATTCATCTTATCAAAAGTACACCCCTTTTCCACAAAAAATGCCACAAATATCTGTAGAAAAAGTAGGTGATAATTGGTATTACTCTTCAGAAACGGTAGCAAAAATAGATGTTTTGTATAGTGCTGTTTTCCCCTGGTACGTTCAAAAAATTCAAAATATTATACCAGAATTTGGACATAAAAAAATCTTAGGAATTGAATATTGGCAGCTATTTACTGCTTTTATATTCATTCTAATATCGGTATTGTTATTTTACTTTTTTAAGAGAATTACCTTTTACCTCTTAAATATAATTCAACAGAGAATTACAAAAACTACAGACATCACTTTTAAGAAATCCTTAAAAAAAATAGCAAGACCTATCAGTTTATTATTAGTTATCGGTTTCATAGACAAAGTATTTCCTTCACTTCAATTCAGTTTAGAAACCAATACATGGGTGTTCTTGTTTATGGATATTGCTGCAGTTGTTTTTTGGACCTATGTTTTTTTGAACATTGTACATATTTTAATGAAGTTTTACAGTGTTTTTACCGAGAAAACGCACAACAGGTTAGATGATCAATTATCGCCAATACTACATAATTTCTTTACAGGTTTGGTTATTATTGGTGGTGTTTTAAAGTTAATATCACTTTTTGGTGTAGATACGACCACTATTTTAGCTGGTGCAACTATTGGTGGTTTGGCAGTTGCTTTGGCTTCTCAAGATACCGTGAAAAACTTGATAGGAACGATTATGATTTTTCTAGACAAACCTTTTCACATAGAAGATTGGATAGAAGCTGGAGATTTTGCAGGAACTGTAGAGAAAGTTGGTTTTAGATCTACAACGGTTAGAGCAGCAGATACTTCTGTATATCAAATACCAAATAGCAGGCTGTCGGAAATTGTTATCAATAACAAAGGTTTGCGTTTGTTTAGACGTTACAATACTAATTTAGGTTTGCGTTATGACACGCCACCAGAATTAATTGAGGCTTTTGTAAAAGGAGTAAGAGAGATAATTATTGAGCACCCAGAAACGCGTTCAGATTCTTACAATGTCGAATTTACAGGTTTTGGTGATTCAGCTTTATTAGTGATGGTAAATGTCTATTTTAAAAGTTTGGCTTGGGGAGTCGAGCAATCTTCTAAACACAGGTTGCACATTGCAATTGTGAAGTTAGCGAAAGAATTAGGAGTAGATTTTGCATTTCCTTCTACTACAGTTACTATAGAGAATTTTCCAGAGAAAAAAGGAATGAATCCTAAATATGATATCAATAAAGAACGAATTAGCGCTTCAATTACAAAGGTTTTAGAGGAGTTTAAAAATGAACACCCTAATTCGGAAATGAAGAGAAACGACACTTAATTTTTAAAGGAAGTGAATTAACTATTTTTCGCTTCCTTAAAAATTTCATTTACAGCAATTGCATAATTCTTTGGACTTTGTGCTTTTTTAATTTTTTTGTACGTCTTCTGTGGATTTGCAAAACTCTGAGAAAAGTACTCCCAAAAACCAAGCATTTTCATTTTAATTGGTGTCGGACCTGAAAGCGCTGCATCATATTCTTCATGAATACGATCGTGAAATTCATGAAAAATATCGAATCTATTTTTTGGATATTCGGTGGTATCATTCTTAATCATGCTTGGTAAAAAAGGGTCTGCAATTAAGCCGCGTCCAATCATCCAATGGTCTATGGTAGTAAAACGTTCTTGTAGTTTTTTAAATGCAGCAACAGAAGTAATATCACCATTGTAATACATTTTATGTTTGCTATTGTCTAAACATTTCTGAAACGCTTCTAAATTTGTTCCTCCTTTATACAATTGCTTGCCTATTCTTGCATGAATGGCAATGTTTTTAAGAGGATAGGTATCTAAAATGGGTAAAACAGCTAATATTTCTTCAGGGTTTTCATAGCCCATTCTCATTTTCATAGAAACCAAAATATCAGATTCATTATGCACTTTATGCAGAATACTGTTTATTTTTTCAGCATCACTAATTAATCCAGAACCCATTCCTCGTTTTGTAACCATCGGATACGGGCAACCTAAATTCCAATTCAACTCTTTGTAGCCTAATTCTTGTACGTATTTAGAAACAAATAGAAATTCATCTACATCATTGGTAATTATTTGCGGAATTACTTCTAACTCGGTATTATTCTCTAGTAAAATGTCTTTTTGATACGAGTTCTTAATAACAAGCTTACCATTTAATCTAATATAGGGCGAATAAAAAGTATCTATTCCGCCGAAGAAATGATTAAATGCATTTCGAAATTTATAATCTGTAAAACCTTGTAAAGGAGATGATAGTAATGTGTTACTCATAAAAAATATTATGCTGCAAAGATAGGATACTTTTTAAAGCATTTGATACATATGCTGATGCAAATAAATCTAAATAGCGTGCAGTTTATATTCTAATAGTACAACTGTAATTCATATTAAAAATTACAGTTGTACAACACTTTATTATCCGTAAAATTAGATTAACTCTTCTTTTTAGTAGTTACAATGATGACGCCGTTAGTTGCGTTGTACTTTATCATTGCTTGCTTATCTTTAATAATATTGATACTTTCGATATAACGTGGAGATAGTTTTTCTAAAACCTTTTTGTCAGACACTTTTCCATCGATAATAATCATGGGATTCTCCTTAATTCCGCTAATCTTAGAAGTAGCCGGCTCTTTTTTCTTCTTCGTTTTAATTAAGATGACACCATTCGGAGCATTGTATTCTTTTATTGCAAGTTTATCTTTAAGTACAGATACAGATTCAATTTTACTTTGATCTATAATTTCTATTGGAAAATCGAATTTCTTCCCATCAACATAAACATCGGGTTTACCATTCTCTTTTACTTTTATAACAATTTTTTCTTGTTTCTGATTTTTACCATTTTTCTTATTATTTTGTTGTGCTTGCGTTAGTGAAATTGATAATAATAAAAATGTAGTAAGGAATACGTTTTTCATAATTTTAAATATTTAATTGATTATAGTTTTAATGTTTGATGGAGTAAGTTAATCGTTGCTTGAATAAATAGTGATCAAATCATCTTCATAAAGAATACGCTGTTTCGATTGTATTGGCGTTGTGTCTGCAATCATGTTTAAAGCTTTATTCAATAAGATCTCTTTCTCATGATAACTGAGTTTTTTTTGATCTGGTGTATATATAAAAAGTGAAATTAGCAGTAATACCGATGCGGCAGCAGATATTATTCCTATTTGAATTCTTCGGGTTTTATTCTTTTTCTTTTGAAAAGAATCCCATAATGTAGTGTTCAAATTATCTGGAACGGCTATTTTATTACGTGTCACAAAAGCTGCCCAAGTTTGCAATGTAGCCTCTGAGTTGTCTGCATTCTCAAATAAAAATTGTTCCTCTTCTAAAGTACTTGTTCCTGCTTCATACTTTTCTATCAAGGTTTTAATAAGTTCCTTTTTCATAGCTATATGTTTTTTCTAATTCGGTACGTACTTGCTTTCTTGCACGTGATAATAAAACTCTTATATTCTCTACTTTAAGTTGCAGTGCAGAAGCTATTTCGGTAAACTCATAACCGTCAATATCTCTCATTATAAAAACTTCTTTCTGCTGTTGGGGTAACTTTTTAAGTACTTCTTCAATAATACTATTTAGTTCTTTCCACTCAAGTTCTATATGCTCATTTTTAGAGGCTAAAATTTTAAGAGGAATCGTAGAATCATCTAATACCAACTTTTTTTTCCTTAATAAATCAATGCAATGATTTCTAGCTGTTAAGAAAACAAAACCTGTAATATTAGGATGCTTCGCAATTTTCTTGCGTTTAACCCATAGTTTCATCATTATTTCTTGAATAGCATCTTCTGCATTTGCATTGTTTCCAAGCATACGCACAACCAAAGGAAACAAGCGTTCGGACAATGAAAATACTTTAAGCTTAAAATCGATCTTATTCATGTTATGTATATAACGATAAATTACAGGTATTCATAACAAAGAAAGTCGATTTTATTTTAGAATTACTTTAAGTATGCTGAAAATCAGGACAAAAAAAATGCCTAGCGAATTGCTAGGCATGTATAAAGTGTTATTTACTATTGAGGTTATGATTGATCAATTCATTCCATTTTTCGATGGATTCAAATTCACCACTAAGCTGAAAACTTATTGTAGCATCATAAAATTTTAAGATTGTATTGATTTTATTTTTATCAATAGGTATAAATTCTAAATTTAATTGTTCAACTTCTCTTTCTGCAGTGGTATTAGAGATACCAATGTTTACTATTTTACAATTCTTCACCGTAGAAAGGTCAATAAATTCTGGCTTCAATTCGTCATCATCTTTTAATTGAAAGAAAACAAAGTTTTTAGTTTCATCTATACCAATAGCGTATTTGCTAGAAACTTCGTGTTGGGTTATTTTACCATGCTGCTGTTCAGCTAAGCTTTTTAAAGATAGTAATAATTTTTTTTCGTTTTTTCTTTTATTTTGACTTGTTAATACAAAAGGCAATGTGCATAAAAGAATACAAGTAAGCCCAATTAAAGCTGTTGCTAAATCCATTTTTTATAATTTTTTAAATTTTAATACTGAAGTTTATATGCGAAGTGAAAAGACACAACGCAGTAAAAAAAGATTGATTTTAACTACTTAAAAAGGTGTAGTTTTTAACAAGAAGTATTACCAAAAATTATGAAAAGGGAAAATAAGATCAGATTTTCTATTTCGTATCAGTAAGTTTCTAAAATAGTTCTGATACTGTTTAAACTTTGTCCTAAAAAGGAATTCATTTGAGAATAAAAAAGGCTCAAAATTATTACTGAATGTATTAAAATTGGATGTTTCAAATGATGTAAACTCAGAAAGTAAGTTCTCCGATTCCTGAATGTGAGTATAAAGAACCTTAGATACAGTTGTAGTATATTCTTTCTGCTGCTTGTTTTTCGCAGTAGTTTGTGCAATTGCAGTAGGTAGCGTTTTTACAGAAGAAAAAATGCCAAAGCAATAAATTACTACAAATAATAAAATTTTAAAGGGATGATGAAATTGTTTCACTTTTAAATTCTTATTGTTTTTATAAGACCCTACAAATTTAGTTTTTTTTTGATGATTCAATTACTTAAATTATTTTTTATTTTTAGGTAGAACAGATTGCATTATCATTTTTCATTGTAATTTAAAACCAAAAAAAACCTCATCAATTAAGATGAGGTTTTTTGTATTTAATAATAGTGTACTAAGAATATTATTTAGGATCTAAAGCAACATCAATTCTTGCTAAAACATCCTGTAAGTGATAACGAGAAGTTGTGTTAGAAGCCTTTGCTGATGCATTTTTAACGTCTCTCTTTAATCTTGTTAACTCTCCTCTTGCAAAAGATTTAATATCAGACTGACCAATATTTACAGAAGCAGAACCATAACGTCCTTTTTGGTCTTCAGCACTATTTAATAGGAAATCTAAACGCTCTATATGAGCTTTCTGTAAATTTCTTCTATAAGTATCAATACTTCTGCCATTGTATAACTCAGACCAAACACCCTTTCTTAAATCAGAAAACATAGAAACTAAGTTATAAGCTTTCGTACCGTTTAATGTTTCGTTTTCAATCATACGAGCCATTCTACTAGTACTTAAAACGCCATTTAAAGTTCTTACCTGTAGAGATCTAATATTTTCTAAAGCACCACTAGACTGTACTTTAGAGAATAGATCTTTATCTAACATCCAAGTAGGTGTTTCAAATAATTGCTTCACTACAAAATCTAAAGATTCTTTCTGGCGCTTTTTGTCTACGTAAGTGTAAACTGCACCTTCTTGGTCTGTTGTTTTGTAGTTTTCATAAACACCACCAATGTTAGAAGAAACGTGCCCCATGTATCTTGCAAACTGACCAACTAATTGACCGTACATTGTAGCCATATCATCATAGTTTTCACCTTTTTCAGACGTCCATTCTTCTAATCTAGGTAAAATTCTCTTCAAGTTTTTAATTCCGTATTCGCTAGCTTTTACAGCATCATCACCTAAATCTTCTGTTTGTGAACTAGGGTCTACAACACCAGATTGTTGACGACCAAAACGATAATTAGGATCTCCTGCATGTTTTAAAATCCAAGAATCTAAAACAGGTTTTTCTTCTTCAGCCGTTTTATCTAAAATAGGGCGATAACCCCAGCTAATAGAGTATTTGTCATAAGTACCAATATTTGGCATTAAAGCAACCCCTTTATCTTCTGGTTGCGCCACGTAGTTAAAACGAGCATAATCCATAATAGAAGGTGCTGTTCCGTATTTTGAAGTAAAACTAGCAGAACGTAAAGAATCTACAGCATAAGCAGCAGAACTTCCCATATTATGTGGTAAGCCTAAAGTATGTCCTAATTCATGAGAAGAAACAAAACGAATCAAACGTCCCATTGTTTCCGTCTTAAAATTATTACCTCTCGCATCTGGGTTGATGGCAGCCGTTTGAATAAAAAACCAGTTATGTAATAAAGTCATTACATTATGATACCAGTTAATATCAGACTCTAAAATTTCACCAGAACGTGGATCACTTACGTGAGGTCCGTTAGCATTCGGAATAGGAGAAGCTAAATATCTAATCACAGAATAACGCACATCTTCTGGGCTATATTCTGGGTCTTCTGCTTCCGTAGGTGCCATTTTACCAACAATAGCATTTTTAAAACCAGCAGCTTCAAAAGCCACTTGCCAATCATTAACGCCTTGTATAATAAAAGGAACCCATTCTTTAGGTGTAGCTCTATCTACATAATAAACAATTTGTTTTTTAGGCTCAACTAATTCACCTCTTTTAAACTTTTCGATATCTGCATCTTTAACTTCTAGACGGTATCTATCTAAATAAGCTACAGTTTTACTTTTTTGATCAGTTAAACCGTAATCTGTTTGCCCGCGAGCAAACCAACCAACACGTTCATCAAAATATCTACGTTTCATAGGTACTTTAGGTAATAAAACCATAGAATTACTCATTTCTAAAGTAATAGAACCAACAGCACTGTTAGATGGTGCTTTATTCGCTAAATATGTTTTTACATGTCTTACTTCTATATTCTCTGGGTAACTACTTACTCTATCTACATAAGAACGCGTTTTATCCATTCTTGTAGCTTGATACATCTTTCTGTAATAACCAGGAAAACCTAAAGGTTTTACATCTGTAGAGAATAGAGAAGTGGCATCAATTACCGTTGCAGTAGAATCTTTACTAAATGCTTTTATAGGAAAAGCAAATAATATAGGCTCTAAGTTTGAGTTTACAACAGCTTCATGCACTGGTAAAACAGTATCTGCAACAACGTTATGAGAAACAATTCTTAATAAAATTTGTTTATTTTTTTTCTCCCAACGCAATACTTGCGTGTTTGCTTTCGCTCCACCAAAGCCAATTCCGCTAGCAGTTTTTGCAATTCTTGTTACCATTAACATTTCTCTTTGTAATAAAGAGTCTGGTATTTCAAATAAGTACGAATCGTCTTTTGTGTGAACCTTAAACAAACCTTCGTCTGTTGTGTGGTCTTTTGTTACTACTTTACTATACGGTTGAATTCCGTCTTTTTTAGATTTTGGTTTTGAAGCCGTTTTTGGGGTTTCTTTTTTCTTTTTCTTCCAAAATTGAGCAGAAGATTCAGTAGAAAAACCTAATACAAAAGCAACTAGTAGTAACCTTGTAAGTATTTTTTTTGTCATGATAAATTTGATTAAATTATAGTTTTCGAAATTACACAAACAATAATTTACAATTTCTTAAATAAATGTTAAAGAGAAGTGGCTTTATATGTTAAAAACGCAATGTCGTTTTACAGCACATTATTGTAAAGAATAAAACATTCTCTAATTTAAAAACAACAAAAAAGGTATCAAGTTAAATTTGACACCTTTTTTATAAAACATTTGACGTTAGTACTCTAAACAATACTATTTACTACAAACCAAAAGCTTCTTTAACAGTAGCTACATAGTCTAATTTTTCCCAAGTAAATGTTTCTACTTCTTCAGAAACTGTTTCTCCCATAGGGTTAGAAAAGGTAACTGTTTTTATTTCTGGTGTTCTCCCCATGTGACCATAAGCCGCAGTTTCAGAATAAATTGGCGTTCTTAATTTTAAACGTTGCTCAATAAAATAAGGACGCATATCAAAAATAGCTTCTACTTTTTTACTGATTTCTCCATCTGTTAAATCTACCGTTGCTGTTCCGTAAGTTTCAACATTAATACTTGTTGGTTTCGCTACACCAATGGCATAAGAAACTTGTACTAAAACTTCCTTACAAAGTCCTGCAGCAACTAAGTTTTTAGCAATATGTCTTGTTGCATATGCGCCAGATCTATCTACTTTAGAAGGGTCTTTTCCAGAGAAAGCACCACCACCATGGGCGCCTTTTCCTCCATAAGTATCAACAATAATTTTACGACCTGTTAAACCAGTATCTCCATGAGGTCCACCAATTACAAAAACTCCAGTTGGGTTAATGTGGTATGTAATATTGTCTGTAAATAATTTTTTATTTTGAGCAGGTAAGTTTGCAACTACTCTAGGAATTAAAATCTCTACAATATCTTTTTTTATTCTAGCTAACATTACATCATCAGATTTGTCAAAATCATCATGTTGTGTAGAAATAACAATCGCATCAATTCTTTGTGGTACATTATCATCTGAATACTCGATGGTCACCTGAGATTTTGCATCTGGTCTTAGGTAATCAATTTCCTTGTTTTCTCTTCTTAAATTTGCTAATTCAATTAACAATCTGTGAGACAATTCTAAAGCCAAAGGCATGTAGTTTTCTGTTTCATCAGTTGCATAACCAAACATCATTCCTTGGTCTCCAGCTCCTTGTTCTTCTGGGTTTTCTCTATCAACTCCTCGGTTAATATCTGGTGATTGTTCGTGAATTGCAGATAAAACGCCACAAGAATTTCCATCGAACATATACGCACTTTTGGTATATCCAATTTTGTTAATTACGTCTCTAGCAATTTGTTGAACGTCTAAATACGTTTTAGATTTAACTTCACCTGCTAAAATAACTTGTCCAGTAGTTACAAGGGTTTCGCAAGCAACTCTACTATTTTTATCGAATGCTAAAAAATTATCAATTAAAGCATCAGAAATTTGATCTGCAATTTTGTCTGGGTGTCCTTCAGAAACACTTTCTGAGGTAAATAAATATGACATAATATTCTTCTTTTTGTGTTAATAAATGATTCCTAAATGTAAATAGTTAGGTTTCCTTTAAATTGAGGTTTCTGAATAAACAGAAAGCAATAAAAATAAAAATTGATTGCGTAGTCGCTAAAAGAAGTAGATAATTACTGCTTTAGCATTTTATTCTGAAGAGCTTGTTTTAGTTTCTAAAACATTTCAACAAAAGAGGTTGCAATCAGTTCAAATTTTCCTCTCAATTAGACTGCAAAAGTACACTATAAAATTACAATGCCTACTTTTTTAGCGATAATTATTTGTGATGGCATCATCAATAAATCAATCTTAAAGATCTAAAGTTAATGTTTTTAAAGAATAAATAATACCAAGTAGATTAAAATGCGAAATTGATATTAAATAAAAAATAGTTTACTTTTTATTTGGATATTAAATTTTTACAAGCATATATTTGCACTCACAAAGTTCAATAACTTATTGAAATGTTATCAAGAAAGGCGGAGGGATTAGACCCTGTGAAGCCTTAGCAACCCTTTTCGTGAGGAAAAGAAGGTGCTAAATTCTACTTAATTTCAGATTCATTTATCTGAAATTGGATAGATAACCCAAAAGCAATTACACGTTCGTGTAGTTGTATAATTCTTAATAACATTTTTCTAGTAAGGTAAATCCATCAAATTGTTGATGTTTTTGACTTTTTGTTTTATTTATTAACTCAAAAAAAAATAGAAAAATGAGTACATTAAAATTAGCAACCAACGCGTTGCACGCAGGACACGACGTAACTAAAAATGGAGGTACAAGAGCAGTTCCTATTTATCAAACAACATCGTATGTTTTTAACAATTCAGAACATGCAGCAAATCTTTTTTCATTAAAAGAATTAGGGTTTATCTACACAAGGTTAAACAACCCAACAAATCAAATTTTACAAGATCGATTGGCGGCTGTAGAAGGCGGAATCGGAGCCGTGGTTTTCGCTTCTGGAACTGCAGCAATTGCTACAGGTTTATTAACGCTTTTAAAAGCAGGAGATCATATTGTTGCTTCGAGCAGTTTGTATGGTGGTACCTACAATTTATTAAGTGTTACGTTACCAAGATTAGGCATTACAACTACATTTGTAGATGCATCAAATCCTGATAATTTTGGAGAAGCGGTTCAAGAAAATACAAGAGCATTTTTTGTAGAATCTTTAGGAAACCCGAAATTAGATGTTTTAGATTTAGAAGCAATTTCTGTACACGCAAAACAGGCAGAAGTGCCTTTTATTGTTGATAATACAGTAGCAACACCTGTTTTATTAAATCCTATTAAATACGGTGCAGATATAGTAATTCACTCACTTACAAAATATATCGGCGGACAAGGAACTTCTCTAGGAGGTGCAATTGTAGATGCCGGAACTTTTAATTGGGCAAACGGTAAATTTCCTGAATTTACAGAGCCTTCTGCAGGTTATCATGGTTTAAAATATTATGAAACTTTAGGCGCAGCATCTTATACTTTTAAATTAATTTTAGAAGGATTACGTGATTTTGGAGGTGCTTTAAGTCCAACAAATGCGTTCAACATTATTCAAGGTTTAGAAACTTTACCTGTTAGAATAAAACAACATTCTATAAATGCACTAGCATTAGCAAAATGGTTAGAACAACAAGATGAAGTTGCTTGGGTAAACTATCCTGGTTTAGAAAGTAGTAAATACAAGGCTTTAGCAGATAAATACTTACCAAAAGGACAAAGTGGTATTGTAACATTCGGGCCTAAAAAAGGTTTTGAAGCTGCTAAAAAAATTGCAGATAACACCAAGTTATTCTCTTTATTGGCAAATATTGGAGATACAAAATCGCTAATTATTCATCCAGCAAGTACTACGCACCAACAATTAGATGAGCAAGCACAAGCAAATGCAGGTGTTTCTCAAGATTTAATTAGATTGTCTGTGGGTATTGAAGATTTAGAAGACTTAAAAGCAGATTT
The DNA here is from genome assembly GCF_002831685.1 of Polaribacter sp. ALD11. Taxonomy (NCBI): domain Bacteria; kingdom Pseudomonadati; phylum Bacteroidota; class Flavobacteriia; order Flavobacteriales; family Flavobacteriaceae; genus Polaribacter; species Polaribacter sp. ALD11. The sequence goes on from NZ_CP025119.1 coordinate 2,980,372, forward strand.
AACAGCCGCTTTTTCAGAAATATAAATACTTATTAAAAGACCTCACAAGTTTCAAAAACCGGTGAGGTCTAAAAACATCAACGTGGAAAATCAATTACAACATATCAAAATTAAAAACTTTACGACAGAATTGGGTGCTTTTGTTCCTGAACTGAATTTAAGTTACCAAGTTTTTGGTCAAACATTAGGGAATTCTCCTATTATATTAATCAATCATGCATTAACCGGTAATAGTGATGTTGCTGGTAAAAATGGTTGGTGGAGAGATATTGTTGGAGAGGGAAAAGCAATAGATACAACTGTTTACACTATTTTATCTTTCAACATTCCAGGAAATGGTTTTGATGGGTTTTTAATTGAAAATTACAAAGATTTCATAGCAAGAGACATTGCGAGAATTTTTCTAGAAGGATTGCAGCAGTTAGAAATAACCCATTTATTTGCTCTAATTGGAGGTTCTTTAGGTGGCGGAATTGCTTGGGAAATAATGGTTTTAGATAACAAAATAGCCAAACACTTTTTACCGATTGCAACAGACTGGAAATCTACCGATTGGTTAATTGGTAATTGTCAAATTCAAGAACAATTTTTAGTGAATTCTAGCAACCCTGTACACGATGCAAGAATGCATGCAATGTTATGTTATAGAACACCAGCGTCTTTTAAAGAACGTTTTCATCGCTCTAAAAAAGAAGATTCTACTATTTTTAATGTAGAGAGTTGGTTGTTGCATCATGGTGAAAAGTTGCAAGAACGTTATCAATTATCTTCTTATAAATTGATGAATCAATTACTTAAAAGTATAGATGTTACTAAAAATGAAGAAAAAAGGATAGATCTTCTAGATCAAATTGAAGCGAATATTCACATTATTGGTGTGGATTCAGATTTGTTTTTTACTGCGGAAGAAAACAGGGAGACGCATAAAAAATTAGCATTAACTAAAGAAAATGTTACGTACAACGAAATAAATTCTGTGCACGGTCATGATGCATTTTTAATGGAATATGAGCAGCTTCAAAAAATTATAGCACCTATTTTTAATAAAGAGTATAGAACTAAAAAAATGAGAGTATTAAAATTCGGAGGAAAATCTTTAGCAAACGGGAAAGGGATTGAAAATGCAATAGAAATTATCCTTAATAAACATCATAACGGAGATAAAATTACGGTTGTAGCATCTGCAAGAGGAAATACTACGGACGATTTAGAGGATATTTTAGATAAAGCGGCTGCTAAAGAGGAATATAAATCTGATTTTGAAAATTTTAAAGAGTATCAACAAGAACCAAACTTCGAAGTAGATTTTTCTAAAGAATTTTCAACTTTAGAAACTATTTTTGAAGGGGTTTCTTTATTAGGAGATTATAGTATTAAAATTAAAGATGAGGTTTTAGCACAAGGAGAATTGTTATCTGTAAAGTTAGTAGCTAGTTTATTGTTAAAAAATGGAATTGAGGCAAATGTTACAGATGCAAGACAGTTAATAATTACGGATGAAAACTTCGGAAATGCGCAACCCATTAATGCTGTTTCTTCAGAAAATGTAATTGCTTATTTTAAAAAGAATGCTGATAAAATAAATATTGTTACTGGTTTTATTTCTTCTAATAAGAAAGGACAAACAACTACTTTGGGCAGAAACGGAAGCAATTATACTGCAGCTTTATTAGCAAATTACTTAGACGCAGAAGAGCTGCAAAACTACACACACGTTAGCGGAATTTTTACTGCAAACCCAGATTTGGTAGCAGATGCAAAAAAAATAGAACAACTTTCTTTTTCTGAAGCAAATGAATTGGCAAATTTTGGTGCCACAATTTTACATGCAAAAACCATCATTCCGTTATTGGAAAAGAATATTAATTTACGAATTTTAAACACCTTTAATAAAGAAGACAAAGGGACCTTAATTACTGCAGAATCTTCCGAAAAAGGAATTAAATCGATTTCTACTATTAACAATGTTTCTTTATTAAATTTTGAAGGAAGAGGCTTGTTAGGTAAAGTAGGTGTAGATGCACGAATTTTTAGAGTATTAAGTGATAAGAATATAAGTGTAAGTATTGTTTCACAGGGCTCTTCAGAAAGAGGAATTGGCTTAATAATAGCTTCAAGTAGTGCTTCGGAAGCAGTTTTAGCATTAGAAAAAGAGTTTGAAAGCGATTTTTATTCACAAGATGTACATCAGATTTCTATTGTAGATAATGTTGCAGTAATCTCCATTATAGGTCAAGATTTAAGTGAATTTCATCATGCTTATAATTCCTTAATTAAAAATCAAATTGTGCCACTTTTATTCAACAATACAATTACAGGTAAAAATGTGAGTTTGGTGGTAAAAAAAGATGAACTTCACAAAGCTGTAAATGTAATTCACGGACAAGTTTTTGGTATTGCAAAGAAAATTAATATTGCTGTTTTTGGTAAAGGTTTGGTTGGCGGAACTTTAATTCATCAAATTTTAGAAAATGCAGCTTCTGTTTTAGAGCGAAGAAAAATTCAATTGAATATTTTTTCTGTAGCTAATTCTAAGAAAACTTTGCTAAGCAATAATGGGGTTTCAACAAATTGGGAACAAGATTTAGAAGAAATTGGGGAAGAAAATGTTTCGATAGCAGATATTATAGCGTTTACAAAAACACATCATTTAGAGAATTTAATTGCGGTAGATAATACTGCAAGTGTGCCTTTTGTAGCCAATTATATTCCGTTGGTAGCAGCTGGTTTCGATTTGGTTTCTTGTAATAAAATTGCCAATACATTGTCTTTTTCTTTTTACAAAGAATTAAGGGTAAAGTTAAAAGAATACAAAAAACAATATTTGTATGAAACAAATGTTGGTGCAGGTTTACCATTAATAGATACCATAAGATTGTTGCATGAATCTGGAGAGAATATTACCAAAATAAGAGGTGTTTTCTCTGGAAGTTTAAGTTATTTATTCAATACTTTTTCTAATGAAAAGGTAACTTTTTCAGAAGTTTTACAAGAAGCAATCGAGAAAGGATTCACAGAACCAGATGCAAGAGAAGATTTGGGTGGAAATGATGTTGCTAGAAAATTATTAATTTTAGCAAGAGAATTAGAATTAGAAAACGAGTTTGTCGATGTAAATATTCAGAATTTAATTCCAGAAAATTTAAGAGAAGGTTCTGCGGATGATTTTCTGTCTAATTTAGAGTTGATGAACGGCGAATATCAACAATTAAAAGAAGGGCAAAAAGAGAACCACGTTTTGCGTTATATTGGTGAATTAAGTGGAGATTTATCTCAAGATACTGGTAATTTAGATGTAAAACTGGTCTCCGTTTCTAAAAATTCTCCTTTAGGGGCTTTAAAAGGTTCAGATGCAATTTTTGAAATTTATACAGAATCTTATGGCGAACAACCGATTGTAATTCAAGGTGCAGGCGCAGGTTCTAAAGTAACAGCTAGAGGTGTTTTTGGTGATATTTTAAGATTAGCTAAACATAATAATTGACACGAAGTGTTATGCTGAACTTGTTCATTATCAAAGAGTAGCAGTTTTCAGTAAGCAGTAATTCAGTCAATAAAACCGATTTATAAAAAAGAATAAAGAAACAAGAGGAAAGAAACAAGAATTAAGAGAAGAACGATAAAGTTTGGTCTTGCTTCTTGGTTCTAAATAACACAATATGAGCAAATATTTCGAAACAGAAGCTATAAGAAATCAAACAGATAGATCTCAATTTAAAGAACATTCTACACCGTTATATTTAACGTCTAGTTTTGTTTTTGATGATGCAGAAGAAATGCGCGCTTCTTTTGCAGAAGAAAAACATCGTAATTTATATAGTAGATTTACAAACCCTAATACAACAGAATTTACAGATAAAATTGTGCAGATGGAAGGTGCAGAAGCGGGTTATGCTTTTGCAACAGGTATGTCTGCAATTTTTTCAACATTTGCAGCTTTGTTAAATGCTGGCGATCATGTGGTTTCTTGTCGTTCAGTTTTTGGCTCTACGCATAGTATGTTTACTAAGTTTTTACCTAAATGGAACATCGAAACTTCTTATTTTAAAGTAGATGAGGTAGATATGGTAGAAAGCTTAATACAACCAAATACCAAGATTTTATATATAGAAACACCTACAAACCCTGCAGTAGATATTTTAGATTTAGAATTAATTGGTAAAATAGCAAAAAAGCACAACCTTATTTTTATTGTTGATAATTGTTTTGCGACTCCGTATGTACAACAACCTATTCAGTTTGGGGCAGATTTGGTAATTCATTCTGCAACAAAATTAATTGACGGACAAGGGCGTGTTTTAGGTGGTGTTACTGTTGGAAATAAAGAATTAATGCGAGAAATTTATTTATTCGCAAGAAATACTGGGCCAGCAATGTCTCCTTTTAACGCTTGGGTGCTATCAAAAAGTCTAGAAACATTGGCAATTAGAGTAGAAAAACATGCAGAAAATGCATTAAAAGTCGCTGAGTTTTTAGAAACGCAAAACAATGTTGAGTTGGTAAAGTATCCATTTTTAAAATCGCATCCACAATATGAAATAGCTAAAAAACAAATGGGTTTGGGCGGTAATGTTGTGGCTTTTGAAATTAAAGGAGGTATTGAAGCTGGTAGAAAATTTTTAGACCGTATAAAAATGTGTTCTTTATCTGCAAATTTAGGAGATACGAGAACCATAGTTACGCATCCATCATCCACTACTCACGGAAGATTATCTGAAGAAGATAGATTAGAAGTTGGTATAACTAAAGGTTTGGTGAGGGTTTCTGTCGGTTTAGAAAATGTTGCAGATATAATTACAGATTTAGAACAAGCTTTAAACGGATAAACTAATTTAAAATTCCGTAATTTTGTTTTATGCTTTCTAAAAAGACAAAATACGGAATTAAAGCACTTACTTTTCTTGCAAAACAAGAAGGAAAGTCTCCTGTTGCAATTGCGACAATTTCCAAAAGTGAAAACATTTCTTTAAAATTTTTAGAAAGTATTTTATTAACACTTCGTAAAAATGGAATTTTAGGTTCCAAAAAAGGCAAAGGTGGCGGTTATTATTTGCTAAAAGAACCAACAGAAATACCAATGACTACTGTTATGAGAATTCTGGAAGGCCCGATTTCTATGGTACCTTGTGTAAGCTTAAATTTTTATGAAAAGTGTGATGATTGCCCAGACGAAAATGCTTGCTCTGTACATAGTTTAATGACCAAAGTGAGAGATAATACCTTAGAAATTTTTAGAAATACTTCTTTAGCAGATCTTTGTAACCGCTAAGCAGATCTTTGTAACCGCTAAATTGAATACAAAAAACCTAATTTTTACTTCTTATTTTTCTTTAACGATAACCTTATAGAGGTTTCATATTCGTAATGTTTTTCCTTGTTTTTCATTAATCTATTAAATCTATAGGGTTTGTGTGAAAATTAATGTCATTTAGTTTTTATTTTTTAAAATTTGATGTAGGTTTGCATTGTCCTATTAAATAAGTAGGGTATTTGAATTAGTTAATTAATATGATTTTAAATCAAGTCATTTTTAGTAAAAAAACACAAGGTAAAAGCTTTGAAGAAGATAAAACTTCAGAGAAGCCTTTACGAAGTGTTATAAAAGCATTGAGCTGGAGGCTTATTGGAACATTAGATACTTTAATTGTGTCTTATCTTTTGACAGGTGAAATTGGGTTGGCAACATCCATTGCATCCATAGACTTTATCACAAAATTAGTGTTGTATTTCTTTCATGAAAGAATATGGAACAAAATAAAATGGGGAAAATAGTGAATATGAATTTAGAAGAAATAAACAAGCAGTTAGAAGATAAAAGTCCATCAGAAATAATTTCTTGGGCAATTTCTATCGCAGACAAAGCAGTTGTTACCACAAACTTTAGACCTTATGAAGTTGCTATTTTAAATGCAGTTTCAGAAGTAAAAAAAGATATTAAAGTTATCTGGTGTGACACAGGTTATAACACTGTTCAAACCTACAAACATGCAGAAGAAATTATAGAAAAATTGAATTTAAACATTCAGTTATATGTACCAAAACAAACAGTTGCTCATAGAAATGTAGTTTTAGGAGTTCCTTCTGTGGAAGACGAAAAACATAAATTATTTACAAAGCAAGTAAAATTAGAACCATTTACCAGAGCAATGAAAGAACATGAGCCAGATGTTTGGTTTACGAACTTAAGAAAAGGACAAACTGCGTTTAGAGATAGTATCGATATTGTTTCTAAAAGTAAAGAGGGTATTTTAAAAGTGAGTCCGTTTTATCATTGGTCAGATGAAGATTTAGACACGTATTTAGAACAATATAATTTACCAAACGAGTTTACATATTTCGATCCTACAAAAGTAGAAAGTAATAGAGAATGTGGTTTACATATCTAAAAGACATGATTATGAATCAAAGAACAATACAAGTAGATGCTTTAGAAAGTGAAGCAATTTATATTTTTAGAGAAGTAGTAGCACAGTTTGAGAAACCTGTTTTATTATTTTCAGGCGGAAAAGACAGTATTACGTTAGTTCGTTTAGCTCAAAAAGCATTTTTTCCTGCAAAAATTCCTTTTCCACTAATGCATATAGATACAGGTCATAATTTTCCTGAAACGATTGAATTTAGAGACCGTTTGGTGAAAGAATTGGGCGTAGATCTAATTGTAAGAGATGTACAAGACAATATTGATAGTGGTCGTGTAAAAGAAGAAACAGGTAGATATGCAAGTAGAAATATGTTACAAACAGAAACGCTGTTAGATGCTATTGAAGAATTTGGTTTTGATGCCTGTATTGGCGGTGCGAGAAGAGATGAAGAAAAAGCAAGAGCAAAAGAACGTATTTTTTCTGTGAGAGATGATTTTGGGCAATGGGATGAGAAAAATCAGCGTCCAGAGGTGTTCGATATGTTGAATGGAAAAATAGCTTTAGGGCAAAATGTACGTGTTTTTCCAATTTCAAATTGGACAGAATTAGACGTTTGGTCTTATATAAAAGCAGAAGACATCGAAATTCCTTCAATTTATTTCGCTCACAAAAGAAAAACATTCGTAAGAGATGGCATGATTTGGTCTGCAGATGATGCCGTTGTTTTTAGAGATGAAGAAGAAGAGGTTGTAGAAAGAATGGTTCGTTTTAGAACTGTTGGCGATATGAGTTGTACAGCAGCAGTTTTATCTGACGCCGTAGACATTGCAAAAGTTGTAGAAGAAATTAGAGATTCTTCAATTTCAGAAAGGGGCGCAAGAATAGATGACAAACGTTCGGAAGCAGCAATGGAGAAAAGAAAACAACAAGGTTATTTTTAAAATTATTTGGGCGTTTTAACGGGCTTTCACTACTCGCTTTTTTTCTGAAAAAAGAAAAAAGAGCTCAAACAAACCGTTCAATCCCTAACGCAACTATTAAAAAGCATTTTGCAAGTTTCAAAAAGCTTGTAAATATTAATAAAAAGAATACGAATTAGGCGAATAGTTAAAAAAAACGCCAAAGCATAAAAGAAATGAACGTATTAAAAATAGCAACAGCAGGAAGTGTAGATGATGGTAAAAGTACCTTAATTGGTCGTATTTTATATGATACAAAATCATTAACAGAAGACAAGCTAGAAGCAATAGAAGAAAAAAGTAAACAAAGAGGATTCGATTATTTAGATTTTTCTTTGGCAACAGATGGCTTGGTAGCAGAACGTGAACAAGGTATTACCATAGATGTTGCTCATATTTATTTTTCAACTAGAAAAAAGAGTTTCATCATTGCAGATACACCAGGTCATATCGAATATACAAGAAATATGGTAACTGGTGCTTCTACAGCACAAGCTTCTATCGTTTTAATTGATGCTAGAAACGGAGTAGTAGAACAAACGTATCGTCATTTTTTTATCAATAATTTATTAAGAATTAAAGATGTTGTAATTGCCATTAATAAAATGGATTTGGTAGATTTTTCCGAAGAAAAATACAATAGTATTAAAGGAGAAATTGAATACCTAGCAAGTAAAAGCGAATATAAAAATCAGAATTTAACATTTATTCCAATGTCTGCTTTACAAGGAGATAATGTGGTAACAAAATCTGAAAACACACCTTGGTATAAAGGCGAAACATTATTGCATCATTTAGAAAAATTAGATGCAGCGGCTATCAATGAAGTGTCTCAAGTTCGGTTTCCTGTGCAAACAGTAATCAGACCAAAAACAGATGAATATCATGATTTTAGAGGGTATGCTGGTAAAATTTATGGAGGAGATTTTGAAGTTGGAGATGCTGTATCTGTTTTACCATCTTTAACAAAATCAACAATAAAAAGCATTCATTTTTTTGATAAAGAGTTTGCGAAAGCAAAAAACGGAAGTTCGGTTACCATTACATTAGAAGACAATGTAAATGTGAGCAGAGGAGATATGCTGGTAAAAGTTTCCGAAGAACCAAAAATTACAAAAGAACTAAATGCAACCATTTGTTGGATGGACAAGGAGCCTTTAAAAGCTAGTCAGAAATACTATATCAAACACGGTGTAAATGATGCGCAGGCAAAAATTACACAATTATCGAGTATTATAAAAACAGATTTTTCAGGAAAAATTGACAATCCGTCTGAATTAGAATTGAATCAGATAGGAGATATTCAATTGAAATTAAGCAAACCTTTATTGGTAGATGCGTACAATGAAAATAAATCGAATGGTTCATTTATTTTAATCAATCCGAAAACAAACAATACCGTTGGTGTTGGTTTTATTCGCTAATTTAAAAAAGTATGGCAATTATAATAACAGACGAATGCATCAATTGTGGTGCATGTGAACCAGAATGCCCAAATACGGCTATTTATGAAGGGGCTGAAGATTGGAAATATGGTGAAGGAACTTCGTTAATAGGAGATGTAGAATTAAAAAACGGAGTAACAGTAAATGCAGAAGAAACTCAAGAAGCTGTGTCTGATGAGTATTATTTTATTGCTCCAGATAAATGTACAGAATGTATTGGCTTTCATGAAGAACCACAATGTGCAGCGGTGTGTCCAGTAGATTGTTGTGTGCCAGATGATGCACATATAGAAACTGAAGAAGAGCTTTTAGCGAAACAAAAGTTTTTACATAATTAAAAAATTAACGCTTTTATAAGCTTATAAGAAACAGAATAATGCAAAGTTTTAGAACCGAAATAGAGAATCCGATAGTAGAAAAAGACATTCTAGAATTAGAACGTAAAATACACCTTTTTAAAGAAGGAAAAATAGACGAAGAACGTTTTAGAAGTTTACGTTTGGCTAGAGGAATTTACGGACAACGCCAGTTTGGTGTTCAAATGATTCGTATAAAACTACCTTTTGGTAGGGTTACGAGTGAGCAGTTACATAGAATTGCTGATGTTTCTGATGAGTATTCTAGAGGAAGATTACACATTACCACAAGACAAGATATTCAAATACACCATGTAAGTTTAGATAGAACGCCAGAATTGTGGGCACAATTAGAAAAAGATGATATTACCTTACGTGAAGCTTGTGGAAATGCAGTAAGAAATATTACAGCTTCAGAAACTGCAGGAATCGATGTAGATGAGCCTTTTGATGTGTCTCCGTATGCAGATGCTACGTTTCAATTCTTTTTAAGAAATCCAATTTGTCAAGAAATGGGACGTAAGTTTAAGATGTCTTTTTCTGGAACAGATGACGATACTGCTATTAGTTTTATTCACGATTTAGGTTTTATTGCGAAAATAAAAGTTGAAAACGGAGTTGCAAAAAAAGGATTCAAAGTTTTATTAGGTGGTGGTTTAGGATCACAACCAAGACATGCAGATGTTATTTATGATTTTCTAGAAGAAGATGTATTAATACCAACAATTGAAGGAGTTTTAAGAATTTTTGATCGTTTTGGTGAACGTGCAAAAAGAGCAAAAGCAAGATTAAAATTTTTAGTAAAAGAAATAGGTGTTGAAGCTTTTTTAGAATTAGTTTCAGATGAAGTGAATGCGTTAGAAAACAAAACATTTCAAATTGATACAGCGGCTTTTGAGCAACCAATTTCTTTCGAAGAGCAAGCAATTCCTTCAGTAAAAATAGAAAATGAAACGACCTACAATAAGTGGAAAGAAACGAATGTTATCAAACAAAAACAAGAAGGTTTATTTGCAATCGGAATAAAAGTTCATTTAGGAGATTTTTACACACCAAAAGCACGTTTGTTAGCAGATTTGGTAAAGAAGTATGCAGCCAATGAAATCAGATTAACGTTGCGTCAGAATATATTAATTCGTCATATAAGAGAAGAGTTGTTGCCTTTCTTTTATGTTGAATTACAAAAGTTAGGCTTTGCAAGCGCAGGTTATAATTCTACAGCAGATATTACAGCTTGCCCTGGAACAGATACCTGTAATTTAGGAATTTCTAGCAGTACAGGAATTGCAGTAGTGTTAGAAAAAGTGTTAGAAGAAGAATATCCGAACTACTTAAATAACAAAGAAATTGCTATAAAAATCAGTGGTTGTATGAATGCTTGTGGGCAACATAATATGGCGCATATAGGTTTTCAAGGGATGTCTCTAAAAGTAGGTGATTTACAAGCACCAGCATTACAAGTTTTAATTGGCGGAGGAATTTTAGGTGATGGAAATGGTCGTTTTTCAGATAAATTAGTAAAAATACCAAGTAAAAGAGGTCCAGAATCTTTGCGTATTTTATTAGATGATATTGAAGAAAATCAACAAGAAAACGAAACTTTTTTAGAATATTACGATAGACAAGGGAAAATTTATTTCTACGATTTATTAAAAGGATTGTCTGATACAAGTAATTTAGAACCAAGTGATTTTGTTGACTGGGGGCATTCTGAAAAGTATGTAAAAGCAATTGGAGTAGGAGAATGCGCAGGAGTTGTGATCGATTTAATTGCAACACTTTTATTTGAAAGTGAAGAAAAAATTACAAATGCTGAAGAAGCGTTTAAAGAGAATCAATATTCAGATAGTATTTATCATTCTTATACAGCTATCGTAAATACAGCAAAAGCATTATTAATTGCAGAAGATATTAAAACGAATACACAAGCGGTAATTATTAGTGATTTTCAAGAGCACTTTGTAGCAACAAGCAAAATTGAAATTGAGGGTTCTTTTGAAGATCTAGTCTATCAAATTAAAAATGAAAAACCAACAAAAGCATTTGCAAAAAGTTATTTAAATGATGCAAGATCATTCTATAAAAAGATTGATGCTTTTAGAAAACAAGAAGTTAGTCATGTATAAAAATCCAAAATTAACAGTGGTTGGCGCAGGACCAGGAGATGTAGATTTAATCACCTTAAAAGCGATAAAAGTTTTAAAAACTGCGGATGTTGTTTTATATGATGCTTTGGTAAACGAAGAATTGTTAGATTTTATCAATCCAGAAGCAGAGTTGATTTTTGTAGGAAAACGTAGAGGATGTTACAGATATCAACAAGAACAAATTAATGATTTGATTGTTGAAAGAGCAAAAACTCACGGTCACGTAGTTCGCTTAAAAGGTGGCGATCCATTTATTTTTGGACGTGGAGCAGAAGAAATGGAATATGCAGCTGGTTTTGGAATAGAAACAGCGATGGTTCCTGGTATTTCGTCTTCCTTGGCGGTTCCAGCATATCAAAATATTCCTGTTACAAAACGAGGAAGCGCAGAAAGTTTTTGGGTAATTACCGGAACTACAAAAGAACATAAATTATCAGATGATGTTGCATTGGCAGCAAAATCGAATGCAACTGTTGTGGTTTTAATGGGAATGGGAAAGTTAACGGAAATTGTAAAGTTGTTTCAACAAGAAAATAAAAATGAATTGCCAGTTGCAATCATTCAAAACGGGACAAGAAGTAACGAAAAAGTAGGAATTGGAACCGTTGATACAATTCTAGCAATTGTAAAAGAAAATGAATTGAGCAATCCTGCGATTATTATTTTGGGCGAAGTTGTAAAACATAAAGCAATTTTGGCGAATGTTCAACAAGAATATTCCAAAGAATTAATTGCATAAAATTATGGAACAGAACGAATTATATCCCATATTTTTAAAAACCCAACAACTAGAAACACTAATTGTTGGTGGAGGTTTTGTAGCATTAGAAAAACTATCATTTTTGTTAAAATCGAGTCCGAATTCAAAAGTCACCATGGTTTCCCCTTTTTTTAGAGAAGAAACGCAAGAGTTGGCAAATAAGTTTGGTATACAAATGCTTGTTGATGAGTATCAAAAAGTATACTTATCAAACAAAAATATTGTAATTGCAACCACAGATAATGTTGCAGTAAATATTAAAGTTTACAAAGACTGTAAAGAAAAAAATATTTTGGTAAATGTTGCTGATAATCCGCCATACTGCGATTTTTATATGGGCGGAATTGTGACCAAAGGAAACGTGAAAATAGCAATTTCTACCAACGGTAAATCGCCAACAACAGCCAAAAGATTGCGTCAATTTTTTGAAGATGTACTTCCAGAAAATATTGATGATTTGGTTAAAAACTTGAATGCATACAGAAAAACAATCAAAGGAAACTTTGAAGAAAAAGTAGAAAAGCTAAACGAATTTACGAAGAGTTTGGTTGAAAAATAAAAGCAAGAAGACCTCACAGGTTTTAAAAACCTGTGAGATCTGAAGTATGATAAAACAAAAGAAAATGATTACAACAGATATATTAATTATTGGAGCAGGACCCACTGGTTTATTTACCGTTTTTGAAGCAGGTCTATTAAAGTTAAAATGTCATTTAATTGATGCTTTGCCACAACCAGGTGGACAGTGTTCAGAAATTTATCCTAAGAAACCAATTTATGATATTCCTGCATATCCAGAAATTTTAGCAGGAGATTTAACAGATAAATTGATAGAACAAACCAAGCAATTTAAACCTGGTTTTACATTAGGTGAAAGAGCAGAAACTATAGACAAACAAGAAGACGGCACCTTTATTGTAAGGACAAATAAAGGTACAAAACATCATGCTAAAATAGTTGCAATTGCTGGTGGTTTAGGTTCTTTTGAACCAAGAAAACCATTAATAGAAAACATTGCCAAATTTGAAGATAAAGGTGTTGAGTATATTATTAAAGAACCCGAAATCTACAGAGATAAAAAAGTAGTGATTTCTGGTGGTGGAGATTCTGCTTTAGATTGGGCAATTTTCTTGTCTAATATAGCATCCGAAGTAACTTTAATTCACAGAAGAAACGAATTTAGAGGAGCGCTTGATTCTGTCGAAAAAGTACAAGAATTAAAGAACTTAGGAAAAATAAGATTAATTACACCTGCTGAAGTAAAAGGAATTTTAGGAACTGATAAGGTTACTGGTGTTGCCGTAGAAAAGAAAGATGAGGCTGCTTTTATTGTAGATGCAGATCATTTTATTCCGTTATTTGGATTGTCTCCAAAATTAGGGCCAATTGGTAACTGGGGATTAGAGATTGAGAAGAATGCTATTAAAGTAAATAATGCCTTAGATTATCAAACGAACATTCCGGGAGTATATGCAATTGGAGATGTAAATACGTATCCAGGGAAATTAAAATTAATTCTTTGTGGGTTTCACGAAGCAACTTTAATGTGTCAGAGTGCTTATAAAAGAATTTTTCCAGATAAAAAATATGTAATGAAATACACAACAGTTGGTGGTGTAGATGGTTTTGACGGTACAAGAAAAGAAGCGCCAAAAGCAGTGGTAAAAGCGATTCAGTAATTTTCTCACATAGTTTCAAAAAGTTGTAGATATTGTTTTCTAAAAACTATTCAAATCTTGTAGTTTAATAATTGTTAGGTTTGTGTAATTTTATAGACAATACAATAAGGAAAGAGACCTCACGGGTTTTTAAAACATGTGAGGTCTAGTCAATCAAATTTCTTACTTTTGACTTCTGATAAAAAATTAAAATGAGTTTAGATATAAACATAAAAATAACAGATAGAAATGGCGTAACACATGATGTGGTTGCACCAACAGACATGGCAATGAATCTAATGGAAGTTATTCGTTCTTATGAATTAGCCGAAGAAGGAACCATTGGTATTTGTGGCGGAATGGCAATGTGCGCATCTTGCCAATGTTATGTGAAGTCAGATCATGAATTGCCAGAAATGTCAGATGATGAAGATGCGATGTTAGCAGAAGCATTTCATGTGGAAGATAATAGCAGATTGGGTTGTCAAATACAAATGACATCAGAAATTGATGGTTTAGAAGTAGTATTGGCTCCAGAATCATAAATATGAAAGAAATAACATCAAAAAAAACAGTTAAAAATTATAGCATGTGTTTAAGAGATGCTGTAGAGGTTTTTACAAAAGAATTGATTAATTGTTTGTTTGATGAAAGGTATCAGCAAGAAAAAGGCGAACTTACTAAAAATAAGTTTTTTAGAATTTTAGAGCGATTATCAATTGAAAATGAAGATTGTTTTTGGTTAGATTTTGAAAGTTCTTTTTCAGAAATAAGAAGAAAATTAGACTTAGATGCTTTGGCTGCTTTAAATAGCGATCCTGCAGCAAAAAGTTTAAAAGAGGTTTATTTAGCATATCCTGGTTTTTATGCCATTGCTGTGTATCGATTAAGCAATCAATTATTAAAACAAGAAATTCCTGTTTTACCAAGAATGATGAGTGAATTTGCACATAGCACAACAGGTACAGATATTCATCCAGGAGCAGAAATTGGCGATTCTTTTTTTATAGATCATGCAACAGGAATTGTAATTGGAGAAACTACTATTATTAAAAATAACGTTACTATTTTTCAAGGAGTAACTTTAGGCGGAATTCAAGTGAAGAAGAGTTTGGCATCCACCAAAAGACATCCAACAATAGAAAGTAATGTTGTTATTTATGCAAATGCTACTATTTTAGGAGGAGATGTTGTTATTGGAGAAAACTCTATTATTGGCGCAAACGTCTGTATTACAGAATCTACATTAGCAAATTCGGTAGTTACTGTTCAGTCAGAAAATAAAATTTTTCAAAGAAATTAGAGATGAAAACAAAAAGTATCATAGATTTTGTAGGGAATACACCTTTGGTGGAAGCACAACATATCTTTAAAAAAGAAGGAGTTACTTTATTACTAAAGTTAGAAGGAAATAACCCTGGAGGAAGCGTTAAAGATAGAGCTGCTTACAATATGATTTCTGAAGCATTAAGAAGAAATAATATTAAAAAAGGAGATACCTTAGTTGAAGCAACAAGTGGAAACACAGGTATTGCTTTAGCGTTAATGGCGAAAGTTTTAGGTGTACATATGGTGTTAGTAATGCCAGAAAATTCTACCATAGAAAGAGTGAAAACTATGCGTGCTTATGGCGCAAAAGTTATTTTAACGTCGTCAGAATTAGGAATTGAAGGTTCTAGAGATTATGCTTTAAAATTAAAATATAAAAAAGGATATTTTAGACTGAATCAGTTTGATAATCCAGATAATTCTAAAGCACACTACAAAACTACAGGTCCAGAAATTTGGAGAGATACAGAAGGAGAAGTAACTCATTTTGTATCGGCAATGGGAACAACCGGAACCATTATGGGGGTTTCAGATTTTTTGAAAGAACAAAATGCAGCCATTACTATTGTAGGTGCGCAACCTACAGATGGTGCTAAGATACCAGGAATTAGAAAATGGCCAGAAGAATATTTACCAGCAATTTTTAACCGCTCAAAAGTAGATCAAGTAATCGAAGTAAGTGAAGAAGAATCAAAAGCAATGACACAAAGATTGGCTTCCGAAGAAGGCATTTTTGCGGGAATGAGCAGCGGAGGTTCTGTGGCAACAGCTATAAAAGTAGCAGAGAAGCTAGATAAAGGTGTTGTTGTTGCAATTATTTGCGATCGAGGAGACAGATATTTATCTTCATCTCTTTTTGAGAAAGAATAAAAAAAAGGCACTAGTTTTACAAATTAAAACGAATTAGAAAATTTGTAAGATTTTTATTATTGAATTATAACTAAATCATTATTAATAGTAAGATTTGTGTAAATCGGTAAAATCTGTGTCTAAAAATTTTAATATAATAATTCTGCAAATAAAAAAATAATACGTTTATTTGTAGTTCAGTTCATAAACTTATTGATTACGTTATCACGAAAGGCAGAGGGATTAGACCCATTGAAGCCTTGGCAACCTCTCATTTTTTTGAGAAAGGTGCTACATTCTACAAGTTTTTAACTTGACAGATAACAGCGAAAAAATTACCTTTCCTGATGACATATTGATAGAAAAATCAACAAATGTCAAATATATACAAAGCTTTACAAGAACGAATTTTAATTTTAGATGGCGCCATGGGTACCATGCTTCAAGCTTATAAATTCACCGAAGAAGATTTTAGAGGAGAACGCTTTAAAGACTATCCAACGCCACTTCAAGGAAATAACGACTTGTTATCACTTACGCAACCAGAAGCTATTAAAACCATTCATGGTAAATACTTTGAGGCAGGCGCAGACATTATAGAAACCAATACATTTTCTGGAACTACGATAGCAATGGCAGATTACCAAATGGAAGATTTGGTATATGAACTAAATTATCAATCTGCAAAAATTGCCAAAGAAGTAGCAAATGAATTTACAGCAAGAGAACCACACAAACCTCGTTTTGTAGCGGGTTCAATTGGGCCAACCAATAGAACAGCAAGCATGTCGCCAGATGTAAATGATCCTGGTTACAGAGCAGTTACGTTTAATGAATTGAGAATTGCATACAAACAACAAACCGAAGCTTTACTAGATGGTGGAGCAGATTTGTTACTTGTAGAAACTGTGTTTGATACTTTAAACGCAAAAGCAGCTTTATTCGCTATTGAAGAAGTTAAAGAAGAAAGAAATATAGAGGTTCCAATTATGTTAAGTGGCACAATAACAGATGCTTCTGGTAGAACATTATCTGGGCAAACGGCAGAAGCTTTTTTAATTTCTGTTTCTCATATTCCATTATTGTCTGTAGGATTCAATTGTGCTTTAGGAGCCAATTTATTACAACCTCATTTAGAGTCTATTGCTAACAAAACAGATTTTGCTATTTCTGCGCATCCAAATGCAGGTTTGCCAAATGCTTTTGGCGAGTACGATGAAACTCCAGAAGAAATGGGAGAACAAATTGAAGAATATTTAAAAAAAGATTTAATTAATATTATTGGAGGTTGTTGCGGAACATCACCAGAGCATATTAGAGAGATTGCAAATATTGCTGCAAAATACAAACCAAGAGTTCATTCTAAAATAATTTTAGAATCTCATTAGAAGGAAAGAAAGGAAGATGAAGATAAAACAAACAAAATATATGCGCTTATCAGGCTTAGAACCTCTAATCTTGAATGAAAACAGCAATTTCATTAATGTTGGAGAACGAACTAATGTTGCTGGTTCTCGTAAGTTTTTAAGATTGATAAAAAACGAGCAATTTGATGAAGCGTTAGATATTGCAAGACACCAAGTAGATGGTGGTGCGCAAATTATCGATATTAATTTTGATGATGGTTTAATTGATGGAAAACAAGCAATGGTTCGCTTTCTAAATTTAATTGCTGCAGAACCAGATATTTGTAGAGTGCCTATTATGATTGATAGTTCTAAATGGGAAATCATAGAAGCAGGTTTACAAGTTGTACAAGGAAAATGTGTTGTAAATTCAATTTCGCTTAAAGAAGGAAAAGAGAAATTTATTTGGGAAGCAAAACAAATAAAACGCTATGGTGCTGCAGTAATTGTAATGGCTTTTGATGCCCAAGGACAAGCAGACAATTATGATCGTAGAATTGAAATTGCTAAAAAATCGTATGATATTTTAGTAGATGAAGTTGGCTTTCCTAGTGAAGATATTATTTTCGATTTAAATATATTTCCTGTCGCTACTGGGATGGATGAGCACAGAAGAAATGCCATCGATTTTATTGAAGCGACACGTTGGGTAAGACAAAATTTAACCAATGCAAGTGTAAGTGGTGGTGTAAGTAATGTGTCGTTTTCTTTTAGAGGAAATGATGGAGTACGTGAAGCAATGCATTCTGTTTTCTTGTATTATGCTATTCAAGCAGGTATGAATATAGGAATTGTAAATCCTGCATTGTTAGAGGTGTATGATAATATTCCTAAAGATTTATTGGAACGTGTAGAAAATGTGATTCTAGATAGAAGAGAAGATGCAACAGAACGTTTATTAGATTTTGCAGATAGTGTAAAAG
The DNA here is from genome assembly GCF_002831685.1 of Polaribacter sp. ALD11. Classification (NCBI taxonomy): domain Bacteria; kingdom Pseudomonadati; phylum Bacteroidota; class Flavobacteriia; order Flavobacteriales; family Flavobacteriaceae; genus Polaribacter; species Polaribacter sp. ALD11. The sequence continues at coordinate 2,998,566 of NZ_CP025119.1, forward strand.
GTTCTAAAACTGAAAAAACCGTCGATTTATCTTGGAGAGAAAACCCAATTCAAGAGAGAATTACACATGCTTTGGTAAAAGGAATTGACGCTTTTATTATTGAAGATATAGAACAAGCAAGACAAGAAGCAGAAAAACCAATTGATGTTATTGAAGGTAATTTAATGATTGGTATGAATGTGGTTGGAGATTTATTTGGCGCAGGAAAAATGTTTTTGCCACAAGTAGTAAAGTCTGCACGTGTAATGAAAAAAGCAGTAGGTTATTTAAATCCGTTTATAGAAGCAGAAAAAGGTGATAAACAAGAGCCTGTTGGTAAAATTTTAATGGCAACCGTAAAAGGTGATGTACATGATATTGGTAAAAATATTGTGAGTGTTGTTTTGGCATGTAATAACTACGAAATTGTAGATTTAGGAGTAATGGTTGCGCCAGAAAAGATCATTCAAATGGCTATTAGCGAACGTGTAGATGCTATTGGGTTGTCTGGTTTAATCACGCCGTCGTTAGATGAAATGGTGTATTTAGCAAAAGAAATGCAACGTCAGAATTTTGTTTTGCCTTTGTTAATTGGTGGTGCAACAACTTCTAAAGCACATACTGCGGTTAAGATAGATACACAATATAAAAATGCGGTTGTGCATGTAAATGATGCGTCTAGAGCAGTAACTGTTGTTGGCGATTTGTTAAACAAGAAAACGAGCCATTTATATACTGCGAAATTAAAGAAAGATTATGATGAGTTTAGAACCAAGTTTTTAAAACGAGGGAAAGAGAAATCATACATTTCTATTAAAGAAGCACGCAAGAGAAAATATAAAATTGACTGGGAAACTTCAGAAATTGTAAAACCAAGAGTATTAGGAGTTCAGACTTTAGAGCAATTAAGTCTAAAAGAATTATTGCCATTTATAGATTGGAGTCCGTTTTTTAGAAGTTGGGATTTACATGGCAAATTCCCAGCTATTTTAACAGATAAAGTTGTGGGTGAACAAGCCACTATAATGTATGAAGAAGCCCAAGCAATGATTAAAGAAATTATTGCAAAGCAATTGCTAAAGCCAAAAGCAATTTTTGGTTTGTTTGAAGCAAATACCATTAATGATGATGACATTTCAATTCAGAAAAAAGGGAAAGAGATTGCTGTTTTTAGAACCTTACGTCAGCAATTAAAAAAGCGAGAAGGGATTCCTAATATCGCATTGTCAGATTTTATTGCACCAAAAGAAACAAATAAAACAGATTATATGGGGGCTTTCTGTGTGGCTATTTATGGCGCACAAGAATTAGCAAATAGTTATAAAGAAAAAGAAGACGATTACAATGCAATTATGGCGCAAGCAATTGCAGATCGTTTTGCAGAAGCAATGGCAGAATATTTACACAAGCAAATAAGAACAAACCATTGGGGTTATGACGCTGATGAAGGGTTAACGAATGACGATTTAATTAGAGAGAGTTATAAAGGAATTCGTCCTGCACCAGGGTATCCTGCATGTCCAGACCATCTAGAAAAAGAAACGATTTGGGATTTATTAAAAGTGGAAGAAAACATTGGAGTTATACTTACCGAAAGTTTGGCAATGTGGCCAGCAGCAGCCGTTTCTGGGTATTATTTTGCAAATAAAGAGGCAAAGTATTTTGGTTTAGGAAAAATTACTGATGATCAAGTAACTGATTTTTCAACAAGAAAAGGAATTACAAAAGAAAAAGCAAGAAAGTGGTTGCACCCAACACTTGCCGAAGAATAAAAATAATACAATAAATTAACAATTTATTTTATTTTAACTAACAAATAATACAAGTAGAAATAAGATTTTTGCAGAAAAATAAATAAGATGAAAAAATATAGACTAGAGTTAGCGTTCTTTCTAAAGCTTTTAACATTAACTATTACTGCATTAATAACCGCTTATTTCTTCTAAAATTACTGAAATAAATTCAGCTAAATGAAGATTACAGAACATATTAAAAAAGCAAACGGAAAATCGTTATTTTCATTTGAGATTATCCCACCTAAAAAAGGAAATAATATTCAAGATTTATATAATAATATAGATCCATTAATGGAATTTAATCCACCATTTATAGACGTAACAACTTCCAGAGAAGAGTATGTTTATATAGATAAAGGTGAGGGTTTATTAGATCGAAAAATAACAAGAATGCGTCCTGGTACCTTAGGTATTTGTGCAGCAATTAAGCACAAGTACGACGTGGATACGGTACCTCATGTTTTGTGTGGAGGTTTTACCAAGGAAGAAACCGAGTATCTTTTGGTAGACTGTCATTATTTAGGAATAAATAATGTAATGGCTTTGAGAGGAGATGCGATGAGTCATCAAAAATATTTTGAACCCAGTAAAAATGGAAATCATTTTGCAAAAGATTTGGTGACTCAAATTAAAGATTTAAATTGTGGTAAATACTTGCATGATGTTATAGAGGCTTCTAATAAAGCAGACTTCTGCATAGGAGTTGCTGGTTATCCTGAAAAACATTTAGAATCACCATCTTTACAAACAGATTTAAAACGTTTAAAAGAAAAGGTAGATGCTGGTGCCGATTATGTGGTTACACAAATGTTTTTTGACAATCAGAAATATTTTGAATTTGTAGCAGCAGCAAAAAATGCAGGAATACATGTACCAATAATACCAGGAATTAAACCAATTGCTGTTAGACGCCATCTACAATTACTGCCTCAGGTTTTTAAAATTGATTTACCAGAAGCTTTAATTACAGACATCGAAAGCTGTAAAACAAATAAAGAGGTTCGTCTAGTAGGAATTGAATGGGCAATTCAGCAATCTAAAGAGTTATTAGCTGCTGGAGTACCTGTTTTACACTATTATTCTATGGGTAAAAGTGATAATATACAAGCAATAGCATCTGAGTTATTTTAAAAGAAGACCAAAGGTTTAAGGAAACTATCTTCTTCCTAAAATAAAAAACAACAAATAAGAATTCATTAAAAAAGAATTGATGTTCATCGCTTTTTTAATGAATTCTTTGGTTGTAAGCATAAGTAGTATTGATAGACAAATAAGAAAAAGTAATTTTTTTGAAAACTAGAAAGTAAATAAAATGATTACTTTTGTAGTTCGAAACTAAAATAACAATTTTAAAAATATAAAAAATGGCATTAGAAATTACAGACGCAAACTTTGAAGAATTAGTATTAAAATCTGACAAACCAGTATTAGTAGATTTTTGGGCAGCTTGGTGTGGACCATGTAGAATGGTTGGGCCAATTGTTGATGAAATTCATGCTGAGTATGATGGTAAAGCTATTGTTGGTAAGGTTGATGTTGATGCTAACCAAGAATTTGCAGCAAAATACGGCGTAAGAAATATACCAACTGTTTTAATCTTTAAAAACGGAGAAGTTGTAGATAAGCAAGTAGGTGTTGCGCCTAAGAATGTATATACAGGTAAAATAGATGCTGCAATATAATTAGTTGCATTCATGTTTTAATAAAAAAAGGTTTGGCTAACGCCAAACCTTTTTTTATTTTAGGTGTTTATACAACACGTCTTTTAAACGGATAGAAACATTGTTTATTTGGTTATGTGTTTAATTTTAAATGAATTTCAATGAGATTTTATATTTGTGTTTTGTGCGTGTTTTTTTTTATTTCTTGTAATAAACAAGAAAACAAACTAAAACTTGAAAATGGAATTTCCTTAGAATTGGCGAAATATAGAAAACAACAAATTTCTAATGTTTTCTATCAGTTAGATTTTAAAATACCGAAAGAAAAAGCAACAGAAATTTCTTCTAAACTAGTCTTAGATTTTATCATAAACGATTTAAAAAACAATGTTTTTTTAGACTTTAATGAAGAAGCTTCAAAAATAAAGTTAATAAAAGTAAATGGAGAAACATCAGAAATTAATCACCAAAAAGAACATCTAATTATTAATAAAAAATTATTAAGTGTAGGAGAAAATTCTATAGAAATAATTTTTAATGCTGGTGAAAAGTCACTGAATAGAAACGAAGAGTTTTTGTATACTTTATTGGTGCCAGATAGGGCAAGTACGTTGTTCCCTTGTTTCGATCAACCAGACATAAAAGCAAACTATAAATTAAGAATAACTGCGCCAAAAGATTGGAAGGTATTGTGTGGTGCTTTTGAAGAAAATACGATAGAGGTTGATGGTTTTACGAAACATATTTTTGCAACTTCAGACTTAATGAGCACATACTTATTTTCTTTTGTTGCTGGTAAGTTTACTGAAGAAACGAAGAACCCAGGAGCTTTTGATATGCGCTTTTTGTATAGAGAAAATAATAAAGAAAAGATTGATGAAAGTGTAGATGAGGTGTTTAAAATTCATCAAAATTCTTTAGACTTTTTAGAAGCGTATACACAAGTAAAATTTCCGTTTCAAAAAATGGATTTTGCAGCAATTCCGCCTTTTCAATACGGAGGAATGGAGCACGTTGGTGCAATTCAATACAGGCAATCTTCTTTGTTTTTAGATAAAAATGCCACCCAAAATAGAAAATTGAGCAGAGCAAAATTAATTGCACACGAAACTTCGCACATGTGGTTTGGCGACTTGGTTACCATGAAATGGTTTAATGATGTTTGGATGAAGGAAGTATTTGCTAATTTTATGGCAGATAAAATTATGAATCCTGTTTTTCCTGAAGTAAACCATGACTTAAATTTTATGATGTCGCATTACCCAAGTGCGTATTCTGAGGATAGAACAAAAGGTACAAATGCCATTCGTCAATATTTAGGAAATCTAAAAAATGCAGGTTCTTTATACGGAAGAATTATTTATAATAAAGCGCCAATTATGATGCGTCAGTTAGAATATTTATTAGGTGAAGAAGCTTTTCAACAAGGCATTCAAGAATATATAAAAACGTACGCAAACTCAAATGCAGATTGGAATGAATTGGTTTCAATTCTAGATAAAAAATCAGAAGGAAATATTAAAAACTGGTCTAATGTTTGGGTGAATTCTTCTGGGAGACCCATTTTTACAGAAGAAATTGAATTGAATGAAAAAGGGAATGTGACGAAATTTATCATTCATCAAAATGCAGAAGACAGTTCTGATAAAGTTTGGACACAATCTTTTAAAATTCAATTAAAGGATGCAAGAGGATATGTTAAAAACATCAATATTAGAAATATGGGGAAATCTTTTGACATAACTTCTGCAACAAAAGATTTTAAACCAGGACAAGTTTTATACAACACAAACGGATTTGGTTATGGCGTTTTTCCTATTTATAAAAAAGAATTAAATTCTTATAAGGATATTAACGACGAGGTTTCTAGAGGATATCAATTTATAAACTTGTATGAAAATATGCTAAACGGAGAAGTAACGCCTTTAGAAACATATGAAGTGTATTTAGAAGCGATTAAGGTTGAAAAAAATGAGTTGATTACAAATTATTTGTCTGGGAGAATTCAGAATATATTTTGGACTTTCTTAACGGAAACACAGCAAAAAAACATTCAAAATAAAACAGAAAAGGATGTTTTTAATTTGTTGAAAAATGAGTTTCCTACAAACATTAAAAAAACGTTGTTTGGCTTGTATCAATCAATTGCATTTTCAAAAGAAGGGAAAGAAAATTTATATCAAATTTGGAAACAAAATAAAAAAATTAAGAAGCTATTTTTAAATGAAAATGATTTTACTTCTTTGGCAATGAAATTGGTTGTTTTTAAGCATCCGAAAGAAGTTGAAATCATAACCGAACAACAAACCAGAATAGCTAACAAAGATAGATTAGATCGTTTTAATTGGTTGTTACCTTCACTTTCTAATGATGAAAGTGTTAGGAATGAATTTATGAAATCTCTTTTACATAAAGAGAATAGAGAGAAAGAATCTTGGGTTCAGGCAGCTTTAAGTAATATACATCATCCGTTGAGACAAGAAACAGCAACAAAATATTTAAAATCTGTTTTAGAAAAGTTAGAAGAAGTACAATTAACAGGAGATATTTTTTTCCCTAAAGGATGGTTGGCAAGTTCTATTGGATTGTATTCTTCAAAAGAAGCAGATGATATTTTGAATAAGTTTTTAGATGACAATCCCGATTACAATCCTATTTTGCTAAAAAAGTTATTGCAGACAACAGATAATTTAACAAGAGCTCAAAAAATTAAAAAATAGCATGAATGTATCTGAAGTAAAATCATCAGAAATTAAAAACCTAGATATTCTTGCAAAACAAGTAGTAGAGGGTTTTATCACGGGAATGCATAAAAGTCCGTTTCATGGATTTTCAGTAGAGTTTTCTGAACATAAACTGTATAATAAAGGCGAAAGTACACGTCATATAGATTGGAAATTATTTGCAAAGACAGAGAAATTATACACTAAAAAGTATGAAGAGGAAACAAATTTGCGCTGTCATATTATTATAGATAATTCTGCATCGATGCATTATCCTATTGTGAAAAAACAGACTTTAGACAACTTGAATAAAGTTGGTTTTTCTGCTATTGCAGCAGCATCTTTAATGGAGATTTTAAAAAGACAGAGAGATGCAGTTGGTTTAAGTATTTATTCTGATACGTATGAATATTACGCACCAGAGAAAGGAAGTGAGCGTCATAGAAAGATGTTATTGCATCAATTAGAGCAGGTAATGGTATCGGAATCGAAAGCAGCTACAGATACTTATAAGTATTTGCATGAAATTGCAGAAAAAATACACAGACGCTCTTTAATTTTTGTTTTTACAGACATGTTTCAACCAAATAAAGAAAATGATTCTCTTTTTGAAGCTTTAAAACATCTCAAATTTAACAAACACGAGGTTGTTTTGTTTCATACATATGATGGGAAAACAGAATTTAACTTCAATTTTGATAATTCTCCAAAAAAGTTTGTGGATGTTGAAACTGGAGAAGAGATTAATATTTATGCAGAAAATGTACGAGAAAAATACAAGGAAATAGTTGGTGATTATTTTAAAGAATTGAAAAGTAAATGTTTACAGTATAAAATTGATTATGTTCCTGTAGATATACATAAAGGATATAACGAGATTCTGACTGCCTTTTTAATTAGTAGAAAAAAAAATAAATAATTTTCTTCATTTTATGTTTGCATATTTAAAAATAGATGTTATATTTGCAACCGCTTAAAGCAACGGTCTGGTAGTTCAGTTGGTTAGAATACCTGCCTGTCACGCAGGGGGTCGCGGGTTCGAGTCCCGTCCAGACCGCGAAAGCACTTCATTTATGAGGTGCTTTTTTTTTGTTGTAAACTTTTTTTTATTGGAGTTATAAAAAGTAAAAGTTAAAGTGCTAAGCCTGTGTTCTTTTAGCGTTAAGTCTTAAAATTATAGAATCTAAAGAGTAATAACGCTATGTTTTTAATAAAATTGGTGTTATATTTGCAGCCGCTTAAAGCAACGGTCTGGTAGTTCAGTTGGTTAGAATACCTGCCTGTCACGCAGGGGGTCGCGGGTTCGAGTCCCGTCCAGACCGCTAAAAACATCTCATTTATGAGATGTTTTTTTGGTTTATAGTTTTTTTAATTTGGCTAATATTTTTTTATCAATTAATAGCGTTATTTAAAGTGATATTGTCTCTTTTCTTAAGTTTTTAAAATAGAAGAACTACAGAGGCTTATTATAATATTCAGAAGTACAATAGCCTAAAAGCGCATAGTATCTAACTTTAGTAAGAAAAGTGTAGTTTAAATATTCTGGTTGAAGTTTTTTATCAATTAAAGAGAACTCTTGTGCTAATAGATTAAAAATAGCTTCTTCTTTTTGTTTAGAAATAGAAAAATAATTTTTTACGATTTTTTCAATATCTTTTTTGTTCGCTTCCGATGTTTCTTTTTTAAATGAATTTTGATAGTTTTTTTCAAATTCTAGATATCCTAAATTAAATAATTCTTGATTCTCTTTAGAAACTGTATGATGGAACATTTTATCAATAAACAACGTGTAGTTTATTTTATCTTTAAAATTAGGAATAGGTAAAATAACATTCATTAATTGGTGAACAATATATTGTTGCTTTTGATTTAAAAATAAATAATTTTCATCAACCTTTTCATTAGTACAAGAAGTTAAAATACTTAGTACAGATGGCGTAATTGCAATACCACCAATAGCAAGAGAAATGTTTTTTAGAGCTTTCCTTCTGTCCATAACTATGTGTTTTGTTTTTTCAACATTTTTATAGCATGATGCGCGGCTCTTGCGGTTAAAGCCATGTATGTTAAAGAAGGATTTTGATTGCCAGAAGAAGTCATGCAAGCCCCATCTGTTACATATACGTTTGGTACATTATGAATTTGATTGTTCTTATTTAAAACAGCGGTTTTTGAATCATGTCCCATTCTTGCAGTTCCCATTTCATGAATTGCATGTCCTGGCACAAATGAATCTTCAAACCCTTTTACATCGGTAAAACCAGTTTTTGTTAACATTGCTATTGCTTCCGCTTTCATGTCTGCTCTCATTAATTTTTCATTTTCCTTAAACTCACAATCAAAAGTAATCGTAGGAAGCCCCCATTCATCTTTCTTGTTGTAATCTAACTCCATTTTATTTTCGTGATACGGTAAACATTCTCCAAAACCGGTAATGCCAATTCGCCAAGGACCTTGTTGCTTTAGTTTTTCTTTTAAATCTAAACCAAAACTAAGTTCTTTAATATTGTGTTGCCAATCTTTTCTGCTGGCAGATCCTTGAAAAGAGTATCCTCTTGTATATTTTTTTTCTGATTTTTTATCGCCTAAATTCTGAAAACGGACGATATGAAAACTAGTAGGTCTGTTATTTTCAAAATTGATGTCTTTAAAACCATTGTAAATTGCCGAAGCGCCAACTCTAAAATGATGATCCATTAAATTATGACCTAATTCACCAGAATCATTCCCTAATCCGTTAGGAAAACGACCTGATTTAGATTGCATTAAAATACTTGTGGATGCAATTGTAGAAGCACAACAGAAAATTATTTTTGCATAAAAAATTTGTTTCTCTTTCGTTATGGTATCAATAATTTTAACTCCGGTTGCTTGCTTTTTAGCGTCATCGTATATAATTTCATAAGCAATGGAATTTGGTCTTAATGTCATATTCCCTGTTTCATTAGCCGCTGGTAATGTAGAGGCGTTGCTGCTAAAATAGCCGCCTAAAGGACAACCTCTCATGCACTTATTTCTATGTACGCAAGTATGTCTGTTTTTATAAATATTTTTGCCAGTAATATTGGCAAATCTTCCCATGGTTAAATACCTATTCTCGTAAATTTCACCAATTTTATTTTTAAATTCTTTTTCCACACAATTCAGCAGCATTGGCGGCGTAAAGTGACCATCTGGTAATTGTGGTAAGTTTAAAGACTCTCCGCTTACACCAATAAATTTTTCTACATGTGTGTACCATGGTTCGATGTCTTTATATCGAATAGGCCAATCTACTGCGATGTTTTCTTTTTTATTTGCGGTAAAATCTAAATCGCTTAATCGTAATGTTTGTCTTCCCCAAGTTAGAGAGCGTCCACCAACGTGATAGCCTCGAACCCAATCGAATCTTTTGGTTTCGTTATACGGATGTTTTAAATCGTTTACAAACCAATGTTTGTAGGCTTGGTTCGTAACAAAACCTGTTCTAGACTGTTTACCTTGTTTTTTAAAATCTTCATTAGAAGGTTTGCCTCTAAATTCTAATTCCCAAGTTTCTTTATTGGCAGTTTTATAATCTTTTATATGTTCTATATTTCTTCCTCTTTCTAAGACCAAGGTTTTTAAACCTGCTTCACAAAGTTCTTTTGCTGCCCATCCACCAGAAATGCCGGTTCCTATTACAATCGCATCAAAACTATCTTTATTGTTACTCATATTCTTACTTTGTTTTTAAGCTAAAGTTTGGCTACTTCATTTTATGCACTTAAATAGGCTCTTTTTTTATCCCTAGAAATAAAAAAAACATCATTAAAAATTGTAATTTGCTTTTGCAACAAACTTAAATAATTGATCAATTATAATTTCTGTTTCTTGGTCTAAGATGATTCGAATATCATTCGCTTTAGAACCATTGAACAAGCATAAAATAGTTTTTCCTTTTTCGTAAAGGAAGCTGTAATTTAATACAGCGTCAAAGATAAGTAGTCGAAGAGGGTACAATTCCGTCAGAATAGTGGAATAATTCGTTTTTTAGTTATTTATACATTTTTTTTCTTTAGAATTGCTATGGAAACAATAAATGCAATAATTTATACAGCAGATAGCATATGGGAATTATATTAAAAAAAGGACTAATTATTAGCCAAAACACATTAAAATGTTTGAATTTAAAAGGCTTCTTTTTCATGGCAATGTTACTATTATTTGGAAATAGTATTTTGGGGCAAAAATTAGATCCAATTAAAGATTACAAAAAGTACATAGAAAATGAGAAAATTGTTTCAGAAAATAAATTAGATACTCACAGTTCTTTTACCTCTTTTACTTCAGAAAAAAATGCATTATCAAATACAGAAACATATACGCAGCGTTTAGATGGTGATTGGAATTTTAAATGGGTAAAAGACCCAAAAGACAGACCGATAACATTTATGAACCCAGATGAAAATGTTGCAGATTGGGAAACGATAAAGGTACCTTCTAATTGGGAAGTTGAAGGTTTTGGAGTTCCTATTTATGTAAATCATCAATATGAATTTGCAGATTATAAAGCACCGATAGCAGACGATATCGAATTTGTAGACCGTATATATCCTAAAACTCCTGGAGATGTTCCTAATAACTACAACCCGGTTGGTTCATATAGAAGAACTTTTAATGTTGCATCTAGTTGGGGCGATAAAGAAATGTTTTTACATATAGGTGCAATGAAATCTGGTGGATTTGTTTGGGTAAATGGTACATATATTGGGTACTCTCAAGGAAGTAAATTGCCTGCAGAATTTAATGTAACCGAAGCAATTAAACCAGGTAAAAATACGATTGCAATACAAATTTTTAGATGGACGGATGGTTCGTATTTAGAATGTCAAGATTTCTGGAGAATTAGCGGAATTGAACGTAGTGTTTATGTGTATGCGCAACCTAAAACTCGTATTCAAGATATTGATGTGAAGTCGGTTTTAGACAATGCTTATGAAACAGGTGTTTTTGAAGCAACGGTATCTTTAGAAAATCATACTTCAAAAAAACAGAAAGTTAGTGTTCATTATAAAATTTTAAATGATAAGAGTGAAGTTGTACTTTCTAAAGAAGTAAAAGTAGCGGCTTTAAACAATAAAAAAGCAGTTGTTAACTTTAAGGGGTTGATTCCGAATGCAAAACAATGGAGTGCAGAACACCCAAATTTGTACACGTTACTGGTTGAATTAAAAGACAAAAGAGGCAAAACATTAGAGGTAATTCCGCAAAAAATAGGCTTTAGATCTGTAGAAATTAAAAATGGATTGCTTTTAGTAAATGGTCAGAGAATTACTTTAAAAGGTGTAAATACGCAAGAACACAACCCAGAAACTGGTCATGTAGTGCCAGAATCTCAAATTTTAAGAGACATTCAACTTTGGAAAGAGAATAACATTAATGCAGTTCGTTTAAGCCATTATCCGCAACAAAGAAGATTTTATGAGCTGTGTGATGAATACGGAATTTATGTTGTAGATGAAGCGAATATAGAATCTCATGGTATGTATTATGGTGATTATTCTTTAGCAAAAAAAGCAAACTGGGAAAATTCTCATGTAGATAGAATGGTAAGAATGGTACAGCGTGATAAGAACCATGCTTCGGTTATTATTTGGTCTATGGGAAATGAAGCTGGTAACGGTATTAATTTCTATGCTGGTTATAAAGCGATAAAAGCACATGATGCTTCAAAAAGACCTGTGCAATATGAGCGTCCGTATAAAGATGAAGATGGAAGTATTTTAGACATGGATTGGAATACAGATATTCTTGTACCTCAATATCCGTCTCCAGCAACTTTCGAGTACATCGGAAAACATAAAACAGACCGTCCGTTTATACCAAGTGAATATGCACATGCAATGGGGAATAGTACTGGTAATTTTCAGGATTATTGGGACATTATCGAACAATATGATAATTTACAAGGAGGTTTTATTTGGGATTGGGTAGATCAATCTATTTGGAAAACAAATAGCAAAGGCGAAAAGTATTATGCTTTTGGTGGTGATTACGGTGAGAATATGCCAACAGATAATTCTTTTTTAAACAACGGAATTGTATTTCCAGACAGAACGCCTCAACCTGCTTTATATGAAGTTAAAAAGGCGCATGAATTTATCAATTTTAAAAACAGCGGATATACAAGAAAAGATCAGTTAAGAGTTTTTATAGAAAACTTATATGATTTTACGAATTTAAATGCCTTCGATTTTGTTGCAGAAATTAAAGGGGATGGAAAGGTTTTAAAAACAATAAAAATCAATTCGATAGACGTAGTACCGCACATTGGTAAATTGGTAAGAGTAGATTTAAGTGATGTAGAATACAAAGAAAATACAGAGTATTTTCTTGAAATAAGTGCTTTAACAAAAGATGTATGGGGTGTTTTACCAAAAGGTTATGAAGTAGCGCATGAGCAATTTAACTTAACCAGAAAGTATAAAAAAAGTGTTTTAGAAATTAAAAATTCAACAACATTAAATATTGATAAAAAAGGAAACGGAATTCAGGTCTCTAACAGCAATATCGACTTGTATTTTAATAAAGAAGAAGGAAGAATAACAACGTATAAATACAAAGGAAAAGAGTTGTTAAAAGAAGGCAAAGGACCAAAACCAAACTTTTGGAGAGCTGTTACAGATAATGATTTTGGGAACCAAATGCACGTGAAAAATATTGAATGGAAAAAAGCATCCTTGTTCTCTAAAGTATTAAAATTAGAGGCTTCAACATTAGAAAACGGAAGTGTATTTTTAAATGTAGTTTATGAATTACCAGGTGTAAAAACAACATTTATTTCGAATTACACAATTTACGGAGATGGTGTTGTTAAAATAGATAATACTTTAAATGCAACAGAATACGTAGCAGACATACCAAAGATAGGTATGCGTATGCAACTTTTAAAAGAGTATGATAACATGACTTTTTTAGGTAGAGGTCCTTGGGAGAATTACCAAGACAGAAATAGTGCCGCGTTTGTAGATGTTTACAATTCGAAAGTAAAAAACCAATATGTGCCTTATATTAGACCCCAAGAAAACGGCTATAAAACAGCCGTTCGTTGGGTAGCCTTGGCAAATGCAAATAATGCTGGTTTATTAGTGGTTGCAAGCGATATTAAAAAAGGTTTAGGTATTAGTGCTTTACACATGCCAAATGAAGATTTTGATACCACAGCAGGATTGTCTTATGGAGGTAATTCTAAAGTTGATAAAGCGTACCAAATAGACGGTATTCCAGAAATAAATTCCTCTAAACACACCATAGATATTAAAGAACAAAATTTGGTTCAATTAAATATAGATTTAGAGCAACGTGGTGTTGCAGGTGATGATAGTTGGTATTCTAAACCACAAGATAAGTATTTAGTTAAAGGAAATAAGAAGCATAATTATAGTTTCTTTTTAATTCCTTTTGAAAACAATACACAAGACAATTTTATAAAAAAGAGTAAGGTTTATAGCGGTAAATAATACCATTTACAGCTACTATTCTTAGAAATAAAACGAGTATATTATATACTTTAAGTAAGTATTAATATAAAAAGCATCTCTTATGAGGTGCTTTTTTGTTGATATATTTTATAGAATATTTATATTTGAATTCGGTAACTGAAACTAAAATAGTTTTTTTACATTTGATTACTTTCGATCTCTTAAAATTAAATTTTGAAGAAACTCCTTTTTATATTTTTATTTTCTCACTTAGCACTTTGGTCTCAGCAGGAAAATACAATGTTATCTAGTAAAAATACATTTTCATCTAGAGAAGGGTACTTAATATCTAATCCGTATTACTCTATTTATGATACAAATGATTGGCTTTGGATTTTAGGAGAAAATAAACTTTCGAGTGAGCATGTGATTGGAGAAAAAGAAGTGATTATTCAGCGTTTTGATGGTGCTAACTTTTTTACATTGAAAATTCCGGATACCTTCAACAAAAAAATAAAAGAAGGACATTTTTTTAGGCATAAGAAGAATGGCTTGTATCTAAAACTGTACTATAAAGTTGCAAGAGCAGCACTTTTTTTTATAAATACAGAAACATTAACAATTGATATTGTTGAAGAATACAATACGCTAAATGAAAAATATATAATTTCAGAAGAATATTATGTAAACGATAAAACGAGGTTGATTCTTACTTCGAAAGATAAATTTTACAGTGCAGAACTTCAAGGATTAAGTTTAAAATTTATAGATTCCATTTCTTTTGAGACACCAATTGCTGAACCTTTTTTGGCACAGGTAAGAACAACAGACGAATTTTCAATTGTAAAGTTGTTATTTGAAAAAGAAGGATGTTTTTTAGATAAAGATGGAAAAATCACTCAAAAAATTACTAAAAATGATTTTATAGATAAACAGGGAACTCATTTTTTTCCAAATAGAATTCATAATGTTTTTAAAGTAAAGGAGTCATTTTATTATTACTTCGATGCTTATAAAAATGTATTTAAATATGAAAAACAAGAGAATAAGTTTGTAGAAATACCCAATACAAGTGCTAATTATGAAATAAATAAATTCTTAAACTTTGATAAAGATTATAAAAAAGCATTTCTAGAAGATGTGGTGGGAGATTATGAGTTTTTTAAATTCTATAGTTTTAATAATTTTGAAACTGAATTGATCACTAAAGTTAAAATCAAGAATTTTTCTAAAAAAAGCTACAAAGAGTTTGGTAAAGATTTAATCGTTTTAAACGGAAATAGATTAGAATCTTACTCCTTTAATAAAAGTAAAATCAAAACATTTTTAAAAGGAAGAAGTATCCGTACAGTTAAAAACCTGAAAGGGTCTAAATATATTGTAGCCACAGACAGTGAAGGTGTTTATATTATTGATGTTAAAAAGAATACTGAAAAGAAGATTCAGTTTTTATTAGACCATAAAGAAATAGCAATTAACTTTTCTAGAGATATTTATGTGGAGAAAGACAATACGATTATTATTAATGATTCCCATAATTTATACACCTTAGACTCCGATTATAACGTAATTAAAGAGCGAAGTACAAAAATTATTGGTGAAGAAATAATTAAATTAAAAGATACCATTTTTACAGCCGATCAAAGAGGAAAAGTTTTTAAATATAGTATTAAAGGGAAAACGTACACGAAAATTGCAAACACAGATGCAATAGTGATAAAGGAATTTGCGACAGACGGTAGGAAAATATTTGCAACAACCTCTGATGGAGTTTTTGAATATGAAAACGGTACTTTTAATACGTATGAATTCGAAAATGAAAAGTCAGACAACTTACTTTCTATAACCTATGAGGAGGAATACGGGGTTTTAGTTTCTACAAAACTCGGGAAAATTTATAAATATGACCTTAAAAATAAAAAATTAAATCTTTTTTATGAAGATGAATTAAATGCCTCTATTGTTGGTATGGTTGCAGATAACAACAACAATTTATGGCTAAATACGTATGCAGGTATCGTTTCCGTAAATCCATCAACAAAAAAAGTAGTTCGATTTACCAGACAAGAAGGTGTTTATGAACTAGAAGGCAATAGATTTAGTACTTACAAAGATGCTAAAGGAAATATTTTAATGGGAAGTTATAAAGGGCTTAGCTTCTTTGACCCAGAAAATTTAGTAGAAACGAGTATAGAGGTACAACCTAAATTCACTTCAATTTCATTTTTTGATGTTGAAGAAAATAGATGGAAAGTGCATTCTTCACCTAGTTTTTTAAAAAATGTAAAGAAAATAACATTACCTTCTTTGTACCAACGTTTTTCTGCAACAGTCTC
The DNA here is from genome assembly GCF_002831685.1 of Polaribacter sp. ALD11. Taxonomy (NCBI): domain Bacteria; kingdom Pseudomonadati; phylum Bacteroidota; class Flavobacteriia; order Flavobacteriales; family Flavobacteriaceae; genus Polaribacter; species Polaribacter sp. ALD11. Next base: position 3,014,503 of record NZ_CP025119.1, read on the forward strand.
TGTGTATGGAGAAATAGATGCTAAAGAGATTCGATATCGATATCGTTTGTTAGATGAAGAAAATAACCTTGAGTGGTTTACAAGCTTTTCTGGAAATGAAATTCTATTTGCAAATTTAGCAGCAGGAGCATATACTTTGCAAATAGAAGCTTTAAGTGCGTCTAAAAGTAAAATAGGAGAAAGACTTGAGTTAAAAGTTGTATCTGAAGTAGTTTTTTACAAAAGATGGGGCTTTATGTTGCTATTTATAATAGTTGCTCTAGGCATTGTTGTTTATGTATTTTATCAATACAGACTAAAACAAAAGCTATTTTCGAAAAATGAAATTGCGCTAAACGAGGCTAGAATAAAAAGTGCTATGATGTTAGAAATTCATCATCGAATTAAAAATAACCTTCAAATTGTTTCTGGTTTATTAGGTTTGCAAATGGTGCATAGTACTAATGAAGAGTTAAAATTAAAGTTACAAGATAGTCAAGGTAGAATAGAATCTATTGCAGGTATTCATAATGTGTTGTATAATTCTGATAATCAAAATAGTATTTCTGTTAAAAATAATGTTGAAAATATTATAACGTACTATAAAACTTTATTTCCTATTGAAGTAACTTACACTTTAAATATAGAGGATGTTGTTTTAAATATGGATAAAGCAACCCCGTTTGCACTTTTATTAAATGAATTGATTAACAATTCTAACAAGCATGCCTTTACTAAAATAAAGAAACCACAGATTCATGTCAATTTTAAGAAGAATGGAGATAAGTATACGTTTGAGTATTTTGACAATGGTAATTTTACTAAAGATGAAGAAAAAAAAGAATCTATGGGAATGAGAATTATAGGCATGATGAACACACAACTAAAAGGAAATATGAATATTGAAGAGGTTAAAGGCTTTAAACTAACGTTGCATTTTTAATACATGAACAGTATAAGAATTTACATTTTAGAAGATGAGATAATAACACAAGAGTTGTTAAAGGAAACTTTAGAAATACTAGAATATAAAATTTGTGGAATGGCAACCAATGCAGAAACTGCATTAAGAGAGATAGAAGAATTACAACCCGATATTGCTATTTTAGATATTAGAGTAGAAGGATTACAAACGGGTATTTGGTTGGGGAATCAATTAGAAATTCCGTTTATATATTTAACTGCTTTTAATGATGTAGAAACTATAAAAAAAGCAATTAAAACAAAGCCTGCCAGCTATTTAGTAAAACCGTTTAATAATAATGAATTATTTATTGCAGTAGAGTTGGCAATTAGTAAAATTAAAAAAACGGCACAGATTATAATTAAAGACAGAGATACAAATATTAAAATTTTAGAGGAAGATATCTTATTTGTTAAAAAAGAAGATCACTACTTGGCGCTAAACTTAGTAGGATCTAAAAGATTAATTCGGGCAAGCATTAAAGATTTTTTAGAACAGGTTAACTCTAGTTATTTTATACAAGTACATCGATCTTACGCCGTTAATAAAAACCATGTTTCTGCATTTAATAGTAAAGAAATAACAATAAATACTCATAAAATTCCTTTATCAAAAACATACCTTAAAGATGTTTTTGATGAAATTTCTTAATTTTATTATAATAAATGTATGCTTATTCTATAAAATAATCCATTCACGACAAAAACAGCTCATTTCACGACTTTTTTTTTATTTTATAAGTTAATCTTACTAATTTCGAACATACAAACTTCGAAATTTTTAAATGGAACCCGTAAAAATATATATTCTAGAAGATGAAATTATTATTCAACAATTATTAAAAGAAACTCTAGAAACATTAGATTATAATATTTGCGGCACCCAAATAAATGCAGAACTTGCTTTGTTAGAAATTAAAGAGGTTAAACCAGATATTGTCTTTTTAGATATTAGAGTAGCAGGTAATAAAACTGGTATTTGGTTAGGAAATCAATTAGATATCCCTATTATTTATTTAACAGCTTTTAGCGACCCTAAAACTATTACAAAAGCAATTAAAACTAAACCAGTTAGTTATTTGGTAAAACCGTTTAATATAAAACAGTTGTTTATAGCTTTAGAGTTAGCTCTTTGTGTTGTTGCTGAAAAAAAAGAAATTACAATTAAGGTTAGAGATAGGTTTGAAAAAATAAGAGTAGAAGATATTTGGTTTGCAAAAAAGGAAGATCAATACCTAACACTATATTTAAAAGAGTCTGTAAAATTAATACGTTCTAGTGTACAAGAATTTTTAACACAAGTAAACTCTTCCTCCTTTTTACAAGTACATCGTTCTTATGTTGTAAACAAAAATTACGTTACAGCATTTAACTCTAAAGGAGTTCGAATTGATAAAAACAAAATTCCCATTTCTCAAAAGTACTTAGAAAAGGTTTACCAAGAATTGGCTTAAAAAAACAAGGTTCATTTTTAAAGATATAAATTATTCTATTTTTGAATAATCATTCAAAGTCCATAATATCAACGTTGTTTTCTTTTAGGTAAGCCATCATATCTTTTGAAGTATTCGCTTTGTTTTTGAATCCTTTTGGCGTAGAATTAAATTGCGATTTAAAGCTTTTTGAAAAATATTTAGGATTATTAAATCCAACTAAATAAGCGACCTCAGAAATATTATACCCATATTTTGCTAATAGAACGGCGGCTTTATTTAAACGAGTTTGGCGAATATAGTCTATAAGACTTAAACCAGTGAGAGAAGAACATTTTCGATACAAACTAGAATGACTCATATTTAACTTGTCTGCCAATTCATCTACTTTAAAATTAGAATCACTTAAGCGTTCATTTACTATTTTATTTAAACTTTCTAAAAAGAGTTCATCTTGCGATTTTTCTATTTTAATTTTAGGGTTATTAATTAACTCTTTTCTGTATTTAGAAATAATTGACTCTTTTGCTGCTATAATATTATGAGTCTTCAGTAACAATTCATTAGAATTAAAAGGCTTGTTTATATACTCTATTGCACCTGTTTTTAAGCCCGTAATTTTTGCTTGAGTAGAGTTTTTAGCAGTAAGTAAAATAATAGGAATGTGCTTTGTTAAATTGTCTTTAGAAAGCATGTCACACATTTCTATACCATCCATTTCAGGCATCATTACATCACTAATTATTAAATCTGGGAGGTTGTTTTTCGCTAAGTAATAGCCTTCTTTTCCATTCTCTGCGAGTATAACATTATATTGCTCTAATAATAAGTCTTGAAGAAATTTTTGAAGTTCAAAATTGTCTTCAACTATTAAAACTGTTTTTTTTGTAGTATTAAAATCGTTTGTTACAGTTGCTTCTTTTAAAGTAATTGAATCTATCGAAACTTTCTTCTGAACCTCATTTCTACTTGAAGTAATTTTTTCATCATCGGTATAAAAAGATTCAGAAACGGGTAATTTAATAGTAAACGTTGTTCCCTCAGCCCTTGAGCTATCAACCTTAATTTTCCCTTTGTGTAAATTAATTAATTCTTTGGTAAGCGCCAGTCCTATTCCTGTTCCTTTTGCCTCGTTTTTATTGGTAGATCTATAAAATAATTTAAAAATATCTTCAAGCTCTTCTTTCGGAATCCCTACACCAGAATCTGAGATAGAAATTTTTAAAACTTCCTTTTTATTAAGTGGCTTAACTGTTAATTGAATATTACCTTCTTTAGGTGTGTATTTAAAAGCGTTACCAATTATATTATATAAGATATGTTCTATTTTATCCTTATCATACCAAGTGTTTTCTATATTGTTAGGACAATTAACAGTAAAATCTATGTTTTTTATTCTTGCTAATTCTTTAAAAGACAGACAGATTTTATGTATATTTTCTTTTAAATTATTTTGAGTTACAGATAATTGCAATCTATTTAAATCTCTATTTCTAACAAGTGTTAAATCTCTAGCAATTCTAGATAATCTACTAGCGTTGTTAGATATTATATTTAAACGCTCTTTAAGAAGTAAGTTTCCATTGCGTTCTGCTCTTTTTAACATGTCATCTATAGGGCCAATAATAAGGGTTATAGGAGTCTGAATTTCATGAGACATTTTTGTAAAGAAATTTATTCTTTCTTTATGAAGTTCTTTTTCTTTTCTTCTACTAATTTTATTTATGAGTAGTTTTCTTCTTATTATAAACCATTTAGAAAAGGTAAATATTAAAATAAATAGAATTAATAAGTAGAATAGATATGCATAAGAATTTTGCCAGATTGGTGGAGATATTGTAAGGTTTATTTGCTTCTTTAAAATATTTAAAGGTTGATTGATTTCGTTCGCTTTAATTTCGAAAACATAGTCTCCAGAAGGTATGTTTGTGTACGTTGCAGAACCTTCAGAATAGGTAGATTTCCATTCTTTTTCAAAACCTTTTAATCTGTAAGAGTAATTATAATTCGGATTTATAACATTACCAATTGCAGCAAATTTAAAAGTAAAAGAAGATTGATTGTATTTTAAATGTAATTTATCGATATTAAAAATTGCAGAATTAATTTGCTCCGGAATAATTTCTTTTGCAGGTTTATTTAATATATCTATACTAGTTATAAACAAATGTGCCTCAATATGTGTTTTTGTTATTTTTGTTGGGTCAAAGAAGTTAATCCCTTTTACGCTTCCAAAATAAATTTGTCCATCTTTATCTTTAAAGCTACTTCTTATAATGTAAGGTTCTTCTAAAAAACCTTCAGATGAGTAATAAGAAGTAATTTCTTTTTTTTCAACATTAAAATGATGAACTCCTTGATAAGAACTTAACCATAAATTAGTTGAATCTTGTGCAATTATAGCGGTAAAACTATGTTTTTTGTTCGGAAACAAATGCTTAAATTTATGAAAAGTTGCTGTCTTTGAATTGAATAAATTTAAATCAAAATCTTGATTGATAAACCAAATTTCATTCTCTTTTCCCAAACACATATCTATTATCCGTGGAGCTGCATTTTTATGATCTTCAGAATAATGTGTAAATGTAGATTTTTCTATGTTCTTAAAATCTTCATTAAATTTAAAAAGACCTCCATTTTGTTGACCAATCCATATGTTTTTAGATTGATCTTCAATAATACTTTCAACAATAATACCATTAAGAGTTGCTTTATTATAATTAAAACTAGCTAATAATTTTTCATTTTTAGAATAGACATTTAGAGATACTGTAGAGCCTACCCATATTCTTCCTTTAGAATCTTTAAATGTTGTTCTTACATCTTTTGCTGCTTGATTTAACTTATTTGTAACGGTAATTTTAGAGAATTTTTCAGTTTTAGAATCAAATTTCCAAAGTCCATTTCTATAAGTTCCTAACCAAATATTAGTGTCATCGTCTTCAGTTATAGATTGAATGTAAAAATTATTATCAATATTATTAAAATATTCTTTTGGTTTTTTATTTTTTTCAATTCTAGTTAAACCATTACCATCTGTACCAATCCATAAGGTTTCTTTAGTACTCTTATAAATACTTAAAACTCTAACTGGTGTGCCAGCTATAGAACCTTTATGGTAATTAATATTGTTGTTTGGTTTTGGAATTACATTAGCATTACCATGATTGGTAACTAACCAAATATTTTGTTGTAAATCTTTACTAATATTAATTATTGTATTACTACTAATTGAAAATAGATTCGGAAACTTATTTTTATAGATTACAATTTGCCCTGTTTTACTATTTATTTTATAGATACCACCACCATCAGTTCCAGACCAAACAAAACCATTTGAATCATAATAAAAACTAATAAAAAATTCCTTTTTAATTCCTTCAGTTTTACCTTTTAGGAAAGAGTCTTGTATCAGTTTTTTTTGTTTTATATCATAAACAAATAAACCATGAGCCTCAGTTCCCATCCATAATTTATCATTATTATCTACCTGTAAAATGGTAACTCCTGGATAGTTTGAAAAGTCAGCAACAATTTCTTGTATTTTTTCTGTTGTTAAAGAATAGTTGTAGACTTTACCTTTTTGTGTGCTTATAAAAAACTCTGTTTCCATATAAGCATCTATACTTGCAATGCGGTTTTCTGTACTAGCTATGTTTGGAATAGTACAGATATACTTCGCTTTATTATTAGAATACGTATATATTTTACCTGAAGTTGTTGCTAACAAAAGCCCTTTTTTTATAGGTTTTATAATTTCTACAGGCTCTTTTATAAAGGGATCTATAGAATTAAAAACACCTCTTTTTGAATCATATTTCGTTAAAAGCCCCTTGGTAGATTTTATCCAAATATTATTTTTGTTATCAGAAGTAATCTGTTTTATTTGATCATTAGGAATGGCGTTTACGAAAACCTCCTTTATGTCGATAAAATTATAAGAATAACCATTGTACTTTAAGATACCATAACCACTAGACATCCAGATGTTTCCTATAGAATCATGAGCAATTTGTTTGATATCAATTTGTTTGTTCTTGTGTAATGGACTAAGGTGTTTTATATTCAAATTACTTTGTGCATTGGTGCTAAAAACTAAGCCAATTACACACAAAGCCAAAAAGAAAAAGCACCTCTTTTTAAAAACCATTTTACTGAAGATTATAGTATAAAACATAGTATAAAGGTATTATTTATTTTATCACTTTTTTTTTAAACTACTATAAATTATTGGGATTCATATTGTTCATAAAAGGATACTAATCAGTCAAAACGTTTATTTTGACTACAATTAAGCCCTTTTTTGGCTGAAACTAGATAGGTGTTATGCAATTAAAAAAAACATATTTGTAAAGTTAAAATACAATAATATATATATGAAATCAAAATCTAGAAGGTCTTTTGTAAAAAAAACAGCTGCAGCTACTGCAGGATTCTCCATACTACCTAATTTGTCATTTGGGGCAGACTTCAATTTAAATAAAGGGAAGTTAAAAATAGCTTTTATTGGAGTTGGATTAAGAGGAACAAATCATTTAAACAATGCTTTACAAAGAAAAGATGTAGAGGTTACTGCAATTTGCGACTTAGATCAGAAGCGAATAGACCTCGCTTTAGATAAAATAAAAAAAGCAGGTCATAAAGCTCCAAAAGTTTTTGGTAAAAATGATTATGATTATAGAAAACTTTTAGAATTAAAAGAAATTGATGCTGTAATTATAGCAACACCATGGTTGTGGCATACAAAAATGGCGGTAGATTCTATGAAAGCAGGTAAATATACTGGTTTAGAGGTTTCTGCTGCAAACACATTAGAAGAATGTTGGGATCTGGTAAACACGCACGAAGAAACAGGTTCACATTTAATGATTTTAGAGAACGTTAATTATCGAAGAGATGTTTTAGCGGTGCTTAATATGGTGAAGCAAAACGTTTTTGGAGATTTATTACACTTTAGATGTGGTTATAGACACGATTTAAGGGGTGTTAAATTTAACGATGGAAAAAGCGCATATGGTAAAGGAGCAGAGTTTGGTGAGAAAGGGAATTCTGAAGCCGCCTGGAGAACACAACATTCACTTTTAAGAAATGCAGATGTATACCCAACTCATGGTTTAGGGCCGGTTGCGGTTATGGCAGATATTAATAGAGGAAATCGTTTGGTGTCTTTAACATCGCATGCTACAAAAGCGGTTGGTTTAAATAAATATATTAAGGAAGTTGGTGGTGAAAACCACCCGAATGCAAAGTTAAAATGGAAACAAGGAGATATTATAACCTCTACCATAGAAACGGCTAACGGAGAAACAATTATTGTAACACATGATGTAAACTCACCAAGGCCTTACTCTTTAGGTTTTGAAGTACAAGGAAGTCAAGGAGTTTCAGAATTCGATTATCATACACAGAGAATACATATTGAAGGAAAAACACAAGCTCATGTTTGGGATGGTATGGATGCATGGTTAGAGAAATATGATCATCCTTTATGGAAAAAATATGGTGAATCTGCAACAGAAGCAGGACATGGAGGTATCGACTTCTTTGTGCTAAATGCTTTTATAGAGTCTGCAAAAGAAAATGTTGCTCCTCCAATGGATGCATATGATGCTGCGGCTTGGAGTGCAGTAACTCCGTTATCTGAACTGTCAATAGAAAATAATGGAGAGCCACAAGATTTTCCAGATTTTACAAGAGGAACATGGATTAAGAGAAAACCTTATAACTGGATGAAAAACAATTTTTAATCAAAAATCAACTAAAACCAATTTTATATGAAAAAAAGTATATCAATTTTTATAACAATGCTTTTCTTTTCGGCGATACTATTCGCTCAAGAAAAATCTATTGTTGTAACAGTGGTAGATGGTGCAGGAGCGCCAATACCAGGGGCAAGTGTTATTGTCAAAGAAACAACAAAAGGATGGTCTACAGATTTCGATGGTGTCGTAACGATCAAATCAAATTCGGGAAGTATTGTTGTGATTTCTTCATTAGGTTATATGCCTAAAGAGGTAACTATTTCAAATGAAAAAAAGATAAAAGTATCGTTACAAGAAAGCTCTAGTCAATTAGAGGAAATTGTTGTTGTAGCTTATGGTACACAAAAGAAAGAAACAATAACGTCATCTGTGGTTAGTATAGATTCAGATAAACTAGCAGATGTTACTACACCAGAAGTAGCTACAATGTTACAAGGAAAGGTAACAGGTGTTCAAGTTTTACCTAGTGGAGGTTCTCCTGGATCATCGCCTAATATTCTTATTAGAGGTAGATCTTCTATTAACTCTACAAACTCACCACTTTGGGTAATTGATGGTGTAATTGTGGGGAATTCAGACCCTAAATTAAACCCTAATGATGTAGCAAGTATTTCTGTATTAAAAGATGCTTCTGCAACATCTTTATATGGTAATAGAGGTGCAAATGGTGTAATTATTGTCACTACAAAACGAGGGAAAATTGGAGCGAAACCTCAAATAAAAGTTTCTATTAAAACGGCAGTAAATCAATTTAACCCAGGAGGATTTGAATTGATGAACTCTAGAGAATTATATGATTACCATACAGAACTAGGAAATACATCTAGCTGGTTTAACGAAGATCTTCTTAGTAGAGATTATGATTGGGTAGACGGAGCTACAAAAGATGCTTTTGTAAAAGATGCTTCATTAACATTTACAGCTGCAACAGAGACTCATAATCTATTTATATCTACAGGGTATTATGAAGAAGATGGTACTGTTAAAGGGAATAAATTAAATAGATATACTTTTAGAACTAACCTAGATTATAATATAAATGATAAGTTAACTATTAAACCAAAAATTAATTTTGTTTTCGATAATAGAGATAACACTAGAGAAGCGCCATTATATGAAGCGTATACAAATATGCCTTGGGATTTACCTTTTAATAAAGATGGTTCTGTAGTAAATGCAAATACAGCACAAGGAGATGATTGGTTAGGAAGAGATAAGAGAAACTACTTTTTCGATCAACAATGGAATTACAGTAATTCTGAATCTTTTGACTTATTTGCAAGTTTCGATTTTGATTATAAAATTACCTCTAACTTAACTTATATTTCTACGAATAATTTTAGATATGGCACGTACGAATCATTTAGTTATTCAGACCCAAGATCTAATGGAGGTAGAACAAGTAATGGGGCTTTAAGTGATTATACTTATAGAGGATTAAGCAGATTTACAAATCAAATGTTAAAATTCTCTAATTCTTATGGAGAAAAACATACTGTAAATGCTTTATTGGCATATGAGTATAATGATTCTAGTTCTAAAAATATATCTGCAAGATCAGAAAATATACTTGTAAATGGTCAAGTACAAGATGTTGGTATTAAGCCAGCAGCAGTCGTTGGTAATGAAAATGAGTCTGCACAACAATCTTTCTTGTTCTCTGCAGATTATGATTATGATGGGTTGTATTTTGTAAAAGGATCTTTAAGGGTAGATGGTGCTTCAGCTTTTGCTAAAGACTATCGTTATGGTGAATTTTACTCAATAGCAGCAGGATGGAATGTTCACAAAGAAGATTTCTTTAATATAGATCAAATTAATAAATTGAAATTAAGAGCTAGTTACGGTGCCGTTGGTAACCAACCTGGTGGATTTGGATTTTTAGATTTATACGATGTTAGATTTCAGTACGCAGGTATTATAGCGGCAAAACCTTTTCAATTAGCAACCGAAAATTTAACTTGGGAAAAATCTATTGAAACCAACATAGGTATAGATACTAGACTTTTTAATGTTTTAGATGTAACAGTAGATTATTATAACAAAGAAAATTCAGGATTACTTTATTTTAGAAAACTATCAGATCAAACAGGTTTTGGAGGAAGATACCAAAACATTGGGTCTATTACAAACAAAGGGGTAGAGTTTTCTTTAGCTGCAGATATTGTAAACAAGAAAGACTTTGGTATTAGTGCTGGTCTTAATATGAGTTTTAATGATAATACAGTGGACAAACTATCAGAAGGCACAGACATTATTGGAGGATCGACTATTATTAGAGAAGGTGAAGAGTTAGGTACATTTTATATGAGAAAATGGTTAGGAGTAGACCCTGCAACCGGAGAGCCTTCATACGAAGTAGTAGATGCTACTACAGGAGAGAGAACTACAACAAATGTTTATAATGATGCTACTAATCAAATCTCTGGAACTTCTAATGCAGATTTTACAGGTGGTTTTAATACAGCTTTTAGATATAAAAACTTCACATTAAGTTCCAATTGGAGTTATTCGTACGGTTCAGAATTATATAATTCTTCAAGAAATTTGTTTGATTCAGATGGTTTCTATTTACAATTTAATCAAATGAAACTTCCAGAAGGATCATCTAGATGGCAACAACCAGGTGATATTGCTACACATCCTAAAGCAGTAGTAGGTGGGTATCCAGGTGGTAATCAAACATCTACTCGTTATTTAGAAGACGGAAGTTATTTAAGACTTAACAATGTAAGGTTTTCGTATGATGTGTCAGAATCTGTATTGGGAAGTTTAGGCTTAAGCGGAATGAATTTCTATATAACAGGAGATAACTTAGTTACATTTACCAACTTCACAGGAGTAGATCCTACTATTGGTGGTGCTAATGGTTCTGTAAGTTTAGGTTACCCAATTCCTAGAAGATATGCACTAGGTCTTAACATTACGTTTTAATTAAATAAAAAACTTAAACATGAAAAAAATAGTATACATAACACTACTAACAATCACGGCTGTATTTACTTCGTGTGATTTAGATAGAAGTCCTTTTAACAAAATATCAGCAGAAGAATTGTTTGCAGATCCTGGTTCTGCTCAAGCAGCAACACTAGGTAACTATGTGTTTTTAAAAGGAGACAAAGGGTATGATGGATGGTCTGATGATTTACACAGAATATCTGAATATTCTGGAGATAATGTGATGATAAGTGGAGGTACTACCGATGCTTTATTTTTCTTTTACAATTACCAAAGAACCCCAAACAACTCAAGAAGCGATAGGTTCTGGTCAAAATCTTACAAAGCAACTGTAGGTGCAACCAAAGTAATTGAAGGTGTAAAAGAAGGTGTTTCTTTAGAATCAGATCAAGTAATAGGTGAAAATTATTACATTAGAGCTTTGGTTTATTTTCAAATGGGTAATGTCTTTGGAAAACCTTACAACCAAGGTATTTCTAACTTATCTATTCCATTAAAGTTAACAACCAGTATTACAGATTTACCAGATAGAAATACCGTAGGAGAAGTATATGAGCAAGTAATTAAAGATTTGCTAAAAGCAGAGGCTTTAATGAGCATCAATAGAGGTCCGTCATTTGCTTCAAAAGAAGCTGCACAAGCATTATTATCTAGAGTATATTTGTATATGGAAGATAATGCCAAAGCTATTGAATACGCAGATAAAGTAATTAACTCTGGCGAATATTCTTTGCTTGATAGCAATAGGTTTTCAAAAATGAATAGACTTGCGCCAAGCACTAATGATGAAGCTATTTTCTCTATTACTTTAACAAAAGATATTGACATTCCTGGTACAGAAGATTGGTATACAATTGGTTCTTTTTACGCAAATATAGATGGCGTAGGTTGGGGAGAAATGTATGCATCTCAAACGTATCTAGAATTAATAGATAAAAACCCCGGAGATTTAAGAAAAAGTTTTATAGAACCACAATATTTATTAGATGGAAATGGTCAAAAAATTCCGGCAGTATATTGGGTAGATGATAGTAATTATAAGTATAAATTTAGACGTACAACAACTACTGGTGCAACAACTACATTAGAAGAGGGTGGTAATACTTACACGTTAGAATCTGAAACAGTAAATGGAAAAACGCAGTATTATTTTAATGATGCAAGCGGAAGACAAGATGTTGTTTTCGATTTTGATATGGACAAGCGTAATGGATACCCTAAGTTCTTTATTCTAAAAGCATCATACCAAGAAGAAGACTTACATCTTTGGTCTCCAACAGTATCTAGGTTAGCAGAAATGTACCTTAATAAAGCAGAAGCATTGGCAAAGAATAATGCAGGTCAACTTGCTTTAAATGAGTTGAATGTGCTTAGAACTAGAGCTCAGGTACCAAGTTATACATTAACAAATTTAAATGGTAAAGATGTTTTAGATGTTGTTTTAGAAGAGCGTAGATTAGAATTAGCGTTTGAAGGACATAGAAAATTTGATGTGTATAGAAACGGGAATACGATGAACAGAAAATATCCTGGTACGCACTTAAATAACTCAAATCCGTTTTTTGAAATAGAAGCTACTAATAATGTTATTATAGAATTTATTCCAGAACAACAGATATTAATCCAGCCAAGTTTAATTCAGAATGATTAGAAATTAATAAAAAGAAGCTATTCTTTTTGTAAACAATTATATTTTTTACGTTTGGGTATTGTTGTGATTTATAAAAGAGGTATTTATAGTAAGTAAATCATTTCAGAATAAAACCAAATTTAATTTGAGTTAATTATTTTTTATAAAACAAGTGAATGAATTTTGTTCACTTGTTTTTTATCTTAATAGAATATTTTTCACACTAAATACATTTAAATAAGTTATGTTTAATTTTAGGTTTTTTGCAGCATTAATGTTATTCATCCTTTTATTTTCTTGTGGTAAGAATATTGAATCTTTAGATAGTAATCAACTTTTTACAAAAGTACCCGTAGAGATAACGGGTGTAACTTTTAGAAACGACATATTAGAATCAGAAAGATTACATTATTATAAATATCAATACATTTATATAGGAGGTGGTGTTGCAGCTGCCGATTTTAATAATGATGGTTTAGAAGATTTATTTTTCACTTCAAATATATATCATAATAAATTATTCTTAAACAAAGGCAATTTTAAATTTGAAGACATTACGTTAAAAGCTGGTATTGTAAAAAGACCAGGTTTTGATGTAGGTGTTTCTGTAGCTGATGTTAATAATGATGGTTTTTTAGATATTTATATCAATCGTGCAGGTTGGTACAAAGGAGATGAAAAATTAGCCAACATGCTATACATAAATAACGGTGATCTTACTTTTACTGAACAAGCAACAGAATATGGGTTAGCAGATACCAATAAATCTATTAGTTCTACTTTTTTCGACTACGATAAAGATGGAGATTTAGACGTGTACATTGCAAATGCGCCTTCAGATTTTAGTTTAACGGGAAAAATTATCGACTTAGAAAAAATTGAAACAAGCCAACAAACTAAAAACTTAAGGGGGAGTGATAAATTGTATCAAAATGATGGGAAAGGCCATTTTACAGATGTATCTATAAAAGCTGGTATTGCACCAGATATTGGCTTCGGATTAAACGCACAAGTTGGTGACCTTAATAATGATGGTTGGCAAGATGTATATGTTTCCAACGATTTTATTACACCAGATTTTGCATATTTAAATAATGGTGATGGCACTTTTACGGAAAGTAGAAACGCTTTATTTAAGCATATGTCTTATTATAGTATGGGTAGTGACATTGCAGATGTTAATAATGACGGACTAACAGATTTAATGGTTTTAGATATGAGTCCGGAAGATTACATTAGATCAAAAACGACTATGTCTATGATGTCTGTAGACCGTTTTCAAGAAATGGTAGACACAGATTATCATCATCAATATATGCACAATGTATTGCAAATAAATAATGGTAATAATACGTATAGCGAAGTTTCGAATATGTCTGGTGTAGCAAGTACAGATTGGAGTTGGTCTACGCTATTTGCAGATTTCGATCTAGATGGTTATAACGATATTTATGTTACAAATGGAGTTTACAGAGATGTTGTAGATAGAGATACTAACAAAGAAATAGATGCATATATAAAAGAAAATAAAGAGAAACTTAGCGAAGAGGATTTCTACAAATTTACGCAGCAGTTGCCGCAACAAAAATTAACGAACTATTTTTTTAAGAATAACCAAAAAGGACAATTTAGTGATGTTACAGAAGATTGGGCTAATGAAGCACCAACGTTTTCTAACGGAGCCGTTTATGTAGATTTAGATAATGACGGCGATTTAGATATTGTTACCAATAATTTAGATGAGGAGGCAACAATTTTAAAAAATAATACAAGAGAAACAAGCAATAAAAACTATTTAAGAATTAAGTTTAAAGGGACAGATAAAAATAAATTTGGTGTAGGAACAAAAGTTCAATTATTTCAAAACAATGGAGAAATAATTACAAGAGAACTCATAAATTCTAGAGGCTATCTTTCTTCCATGTCTAATACTTTAAGTTTTGGGTTAGGAGAAAATACAACGATTCCTAAATTAGAAGTTACTTGGTTTAATGGTAAAACGCAAGTTTTAGAGAATGTAGAAGCGAATCAAACGTTAATAATTAATTATGCCGAAAGTACAGAAGTTGATGAAACAGTAAAAACAACATCAAAAAAAATATTTTCAGAAGAATCTTTTAATTTTTCTCACACAGAAATTCCGTTTAACGATTTTGACAAACAAGTATTGTTACCTCATAAGTTATCTCAAACAGGACCATCGGTGGCAAAAGCAGATCTTAATAATGATGGTTTAGATGATCTTTTTATTGGAGGCGCTCATCAACAAGAAGCACAATTACTAATTGCTAAAAAAAGCGGAGGTTATACAGCAATTACCATTTCAGATTTTAAAAAAGACAGTAAATATGAAGATGTTGCTGCTTGCTTTTTTGATGCTGACAATGATGGAGATAAAGATTTGTATGTAGTTAGTGGGAGTTATGAATTTCCAGAAGGTTCAGACCTTTTAGAAGATCGATTATATATCAATAACGGAAACTTTAAATTCAAAAGAAATACCTCTAAAATTCCATCTATAAAAACTGCTGGTGCAGTTGTACGAGCTTCCGATTATGATAATGATGGCGATGTAGATCTGTTTATTGGAAGTAGAGTAATTCCAGACAAGTATCCATATGCTCCTAATTCATATCTTATGATAAATGAAAAAGGTGCTTTTAAAAATAAAACGACCAAACTTTCTCCAGAGCTTGCAAATATTGGAATGGTTACAGATGCACAGTGGGCAGATATTGATAATGATGAAGATCTCGATTTAATTGTAACCGGAGAATGGATGGGAATTGAAGTATTTGTAAATGAAGATGGAAAATTATCTAAAAATACTTCCTATGATACTTTATCGTCAACCAAAGGTTGGTGGAATATGATTGTAATTGAAGATATAGATGGTGATGGAGACAAAGATATTATTGCTGGTAACTTAGGTTTAAACTATAAATACCATGCTTCTAAAGAAGAACCATTTCATGTATATACTCATGATTTTGATAATAATGGAACAGAAGATATTATGCTGGCTAAATATTACAATAATAAACAAGTGCCAGTAAGAGGTAAAGGGTGTACGACACAACAGATGCCTTACTTAAAAGAAAAAATAAAAACGTACAATGAGTTTGCCAATAAAGATATTGGCGGGGTAATAGGAGCTAATTTTTCTGAATCGCTGCATTACGAGGTTACAGAATTTCAATCAGGAATTTTTATAAATGAAGGCTCAGGGAAATTTAATTTTAAGGCATTTCCTATAGAAGTACAAAAAGCGCCTATAAATAGTATTCTTTATGATGATTTTGATGGAGATGGGATTAAAGATCTTTTAATGGCAGGAAATAATTACCTATCTGAAATTGAAACTACGCGAGCAGACAGTGGAATTGGCGTTTTCTTAAAAGGTGAAAAACAAGGTGTGTTTAAGTTTATTCAAAATGCTAAAACTGGTTTTTTTGCAGACAAAGATGTTAGAGAATTAAAAAAAGTAGAAACAAATAAAGGTACAGGTGTTGTAGTAATTAATAACAATGGCAACCACCAGATGTATCATGAAATTAAATAAAAGTAGCAATGAAACTTATAAAAAAAGACTTCAGAATTAACAAAAAAATATTATTTTTTGTACCAATAGTGTTAACGGTTTTCTTATACTCTTCATGTTCTAAAAGCGGTAATTCTGTTGATGAACCTTTAGATTCAGGAAATACAGACCCAGAAACTAGTTTAACGTTTTCAAAAACAGTGCCTATTGGCTCTAATAGTTGGGTAATTGGAGATTTGGCACAAGATGCTTCCGTAATTACTGTTGATGGTGTTCACAATTGGTCTTCAACAAATGATATTATTCGTACATATGTTAATACAGGAGCCGGAACTTTAGAAGTTGGTTTCAATGCAAAATCACCAGACGGAGCCTCAAAAATAAGTGTTACTATAGGTGGTGTTAATAAAGAAATTATACTTTCAACTACAGATTATGGAACTGTTGATGTTGGTTCTTTTACAGTACCTGCAGGATATAATTATATCGAAATTAAAGGACTTTCTAAGTCAGGAAACTATATTGGAGATATTAATGATCTTCTTTTAGGAGGTTCAGCCGTTAGTACTACAATAAATTTTAATCCAAAAAGCAATCAACATTTTGGTAGAAGAGGACCTTCTGTTCATTTAAGCTATAATGTTCCTTCAGATAAAAATATACAGTATTTTTATAATGAAGTTACGGTTCCTGTTGGACAAGATAAGTTAGGTTCTTTCTTTATGGTAAACGGACATGCGCAAGGGTATTTTGGTTTGCAAGTAAATTCAGATTCAGAAAGACGTGTTTTATTTTCAATTTGGAGTGCATTTACTACAGATGATCCAAACCAAATTCCAGATGATTATAAAGTAACAAGCTTGGGTCATGGAGTAGGAGTAACCGTGCAAGATTTTGGAAATGAAGGTTCAGGAATACAAAGTTTTAAAAATATAGGGTGGGAAGCAGGTGTTACTTATAAGCTATTATTAAAAGGTGAACCTTCTGCATCAGTTTCCGGATCTACAGATTATACAGGATATTTCTTTAACCCTGAAACAAATGAATGGGAATTAATAGCGTCATTAAGAAGACCCAAAACAAACACTTATTTAAAAAGACCTCATTCTTTCTTAGAAAATTTTAATCCAAGTACAGGGTATAAAACAAGACAAGGAGAGTACGGGAATCAGTGGGCATACACAACAGATAACACTTGGTCTGAAATTACTACCGCAAGCTTTAGTGTAGATGCTACTGCAGCAGCAGGAGATCGTTTAGACTTTTCTGGTGGTTCAAATGGAAATAAATTCTTTTTAAAGAATTGTGGGTTTTTTAATAATGATGTTCAAGCAGGAACAATGTTTACAAGAGCTTCTAGTGGAACAGCACCAAATATCGATTTTTCAGCTTTACCAGTTGCAACGCCACCTGTAAACGCAGTTTTACTTGATAGAACAAATTGGTCTATTGTAGATTTTAGTTCAGAGGAAGCGGTAGGAGAAAGTGGAGCAGGTAATGGCTTAGCTTCAGATATTTTAGATGGAGATAAAGAAACCTATTGGCATTCTTGTTGGAATGGAGACTGTGGTGCTGCTGCATATCCTCATCATTTAACTATTGATATGGGAGCAAGTAAAGAAATAGCTGGTTTACAATTTAACCAAAGAAGTAATACTTCAAGATCAGTAAGTAATATAACTGTAAGTGTTAGTGCAGATAATATAAACTGGACTTCATTAGGTAGTTTTAATTTAGCACAATCATCAGACGATCAAAATATAGATTTTGGTTCATCACAAACAACAAGATATATTAAAATTACAATGAATTCGGCGCATGATGGAGATAGATTCGCTTCTTTAGGGGAAATTAAAGGGTATAAATAGTAAGTTTTGTTTTATTTGAATTAAGCAAATAGGAATAAAGTCTTTAAGCAGTTCTAGATTTTATTCCTTTTTTTATTTTACCCCAACCAGCCATCTCTATCTAAACTCCTATACTGTATTGCTTCTGCAATATGATCTGGAGAAATATCTGCAACAGCTGCTAAATCTGCAATCGTTCTAGAGACTTTCAAAATTCGGTCATAAGCTCTGGCAGACAGATTTAGTTTCTCCATAGCGGTTTTTAAAAGTAGTTTACTTTCTTCGGATAGTTTGCAAAATTTACGAATCTGTTTTACATTCATTTGAGCATTGTAATGCACATTTTCAAACTCCGTAAATCTTTCTGATTGTATTTCTCGAGAAGCTGTAACGCGTTTTCTAATATCTACAGAAGATTCTCCTTTTCTTTCTTCGGATAATTTTTCGAAAGGTACAGGAGTTACTTCAATATGAATATCAATTCTGTCTAATAAAGGACCCGAAATTTTACTTAAATAGCGCTGCATTTCTTGTGGAGACGAAGTCATTGGAGAGTTTGGGTCATTAAAAAATCCACTCGGACTCGGGTTCATGCTCGCTACCAACATAAAACTACAAGGATACGTAACCGTAAATTTTGCCCTAGAAATTGTAACGTCTCTATCTTCTAAAGGCTGACGCATTACTTCTAATACATCTCTTTTAAACTCTGGTAATTCGTCTAAAAATAAAACACCATTATGAGACAACGAGATTTCGCCAGGTCTTGGGTATTGTCCGCCACCAACAAGTGCAACATTAGAAATTGTGTGATGTGGACTTCTAAAAGGACGTTGATATAATAAACCTTCATTTTTAGTTTTACCAACCACAGAATGAATCTTTGTGGTTTCTAATGCTTCATGCAAAGTCATGGGGGGTAAAATAGATGGTAATCTTTTTGCTAACATGGTTTTTCCAGATCCTGGTGGCCCAATTAAAATAATATTATGTCCGCCAGCAGCAGCAATTTCCATACAACGTTTTATAGATTCTTGACCTTTTACATCAGAAAAATCGAATTCTAGGAAATCGATGTTTTTATAAAACTCTGCTCTTGTATCAACCAAAGTGGGTTCAATTTTTTTATCACCATTAAAATGATTGATGACTTCTAAAATATTGTCTACACCTAAAATTTCGACATTGTCTACAATAGCTGCTTCTTTTGCATTTGCCTTCGGAAGAATTAAATACTTAAATCCTTCTTCTCTCGCTTTTATAGCTATTGGTAAAGCACCTCTTATTGGTTGTAAACTTCCGTCTAAAGAAAGTTCACCCATAATAATATACTCGTGTATGGTTTCGGATTTTATTTGACTAGAAGCAGCAAGAATACCAACAGCTAAAGTTAAATCATAAGCAGCACCCTCTTTTCTAATATCAGCTGGCGCCATATTTATAATAATTTTCTTACCAGGAAGTTTGTAGGAATTATTATTTAAAGCAGCAGAAATTCTATAAGAACTTTCTCGTACTGCGTTGTCTGGCAAACCTACTAGATGGTAGCCAATTCCTTTGTCAATATTTACTTCTACGGTAATGGTTGTTGCTTCAATACCGAAAACGGCTGAACCATAAACTTTTACGAGCATTTTTTTTTCTTTTGGATAAAGGTAGAGAAAAAATTGATAATAGATAGTTTGTAAATTATCTGATTTTCTAGTTTAGAATCTCGTAATGATATTTAAAAGTATCCATTTTTTGATATCAGAATATGAATTAGTCAAAAAGAAATAACATACTTACCATTCTTATATATTTAATTGATATACAATCCTTATTGAAGTAACATTTTTAAGTTTATGGAGGTTAAAAAGAGTATGAAAAATTTAATAGTATATACCTTTCAATTAAATCTACACTAAGAGAGTTATTAGAAATATCAGTAGCACTCTCTTTACTAAATGATTTTTCATTTAATAGATTAACTCCAGATAGTTCCAACTGCCAACTTTTTTTTTTCGGAGTATATCGTATTTTAGAGCTTAAAAAAGAATAATTATTAGAACTATTTTTAAAAGAAGGAATAATATAATTATGGGTAATTGAAGCAGAAAAACCTTTAAAAGGTTTTAAAATCAGTTTCAAATTATTTTCTATAGATTTATTACTAAATGTGTTTATACTTTTAGTTTCCTGAAAGGTATATGTTGTTTTATTTTCTATATTAACAGGTAGGTTGAAAGATGTTTTTAAAAAAATACTGTTAACTGAAAAATTACTTTTATTATTTCTTAATTCAGAATTATTTACTACGTTTTTAAAATTAACGATTGAATAATTGGAGTTTATCCTAAAGGTAGTTTTTAGTGGGTAAATCAATTTTGAAAGACTAAAGTTAAAAGCAATATCTCCTACACTTTCAGGTAGAAAAAAAATACTAACTCTTGATGAATTCTCATTTATAAATAAGTTGCTAAAAAAATTTCCGTTATTAATACTATAATTGGCTCCTAAGTACATCTCAAATTGATTAAAAAGGTCATTCTTTGAGAATGATAAACTAAATGATTTAATCTTTTGTAATGATAGTTTTGGTTTATTACTTCTTAACACTCTATTGTCTATCAAAACTTGATTACTATATAAAAACCTCAAAGGTGTTGAGATATTATAAAAATTGGAAACAAAACCAAAAGAAGAAGTTCTGTCTATCTCATAGATTATATTAAGGGATGGTTCAAAGAGTAAAAAATTTGAAGTATTATGTATATTATCCTGTTTAAGTTTTAAATTTAAATATCTCAAAGAATATTTTGGAGATATAGTAAACTTTCCAATACTCCAGTTATAGGAACCTTTGTTATAAATTTCAGAGTTAATATAATCTAACGCGTTTTTGCTGTTAGGTACTAACAATACTTGAGTCTTTTGTATACTTGATAAATCCGAATAAAATAAATCTTTATTATAGTTATAACCTAAAGAGAATCTATATTTATTATTTTTTATAGTTCTACCTAAAAAAAGTGCTTTAAAAGAAGAGTTTAGTTTCTTAGAGTTATTGTCTTGAATGTCTTGATTAAACTTAGTATTATCAAAAATTGACGGCTTGATGACAAAAGTTTGATTTAAATTGTTTGTTGCTACAATAGCTTCCAGTTGAATAGCTTTTCTATCAGATTTTTTTTTTGTGTACAAAAGCTCTTGTTTTAGAAAAGTACTATTTGATTGCAGAGAGGATAAGAAATCATTGTTTTGATTTGAAAAAATAGTTGTTTCAGTATTAATATACTCGTCTCTTATACTCATTTTGTATTCTAATAATGAGGATTTAGACGTATTAAACGTTAACTCAAAATCGCCACGATATTGTAAAGGTTTTTTTTCGACATGAATATCGTCAAGAGTACTGAAAGCAGAATTATTAATAGTAATTCTGCTTTCAGAAATTTGGTTATTTTTATTATTATCAGATAAATAATAGAAATTTAATTTAACTTTTGTTTTATCTGAAATATTTAATATGCTATTTAAATTTCCAAAAATTTGATTATTAATGTTTGAAAGATTATTTATTGTAACTTTTGGTAAATATAATTCTGGAATTATTTTTTCTATTAAAAATTTTTCTTCTTTTATCTTTTCTAGACTAATCTGACTGTCTAAGTAGTTAAAAGGAGAAGTGTTTTTACCAACATTGTTGTAAGTTGAAACAATAAATGATTTTTGTATTTTATTTATTGCTAAAGAATTAATAGATAAATCTATTGGCACATTATCTGAATCTGAATAATTACCAATGCCAATGTCTGTACTTAAAGATAAATCTGTTTTATTATTTTTAAGTTTTAAATTAATTGCAACTTTGTTGCTTTTTTCAATACCCTTTAGTAATTTATTTTCAGAATAATTTTCAATTGCTTCAATTTCCTTTACTAAATCTATATTTATATTTTTTGTACCTATTGTATAATTATAATCAAATAAATCATCTCCTTCAATAGTAACTGTTTCAATAGTAATACCCTTATATTTTATGATACCAGTATCTTCATTTACTCTAATACCAGGAAGTTTTTTTAATAAATCTTCTACTTTTTTTTCTGTACCGTCTTTAAAGGATTCAACATTATAAACTACGGTATCTTTTTTTATAGAAAGAGGTCTTTTATTCCCTTTAATAATAATTTCTTCAAGGATTTCAATTTTTTCTTTTTTTAATATAAAATTGAAGTTCATTGTTTTTTTTAGTTCAGATGGTTTAACTAATTCTATATGTGAATTATATCCTGTAGCAGTAACATCTAAAAAAAAACCTTTTTCATAATATGTTTTTTTCAAATCGTAAGAAAATCTCCCGTTTTGGACTAAAATAAATTCATTGACGACACCGGATCCATCAGATTTTTTAATAAGAATTTTTGCTGTTAAGTAATTTCCATTAGAATCACTAATATTTCCTTGTAATGTCTGAGAATAATTTGATTTTATAACAAAAAAAATAAATAAGTAAATAAAACTATATCTAATTATGCTAATTTTAATTTTTTTCAACACTTATATATCTTAATTAATTTTTACGCGTTTTAGGTAATTTTTTTAATGCATTGTTGTATTCTTCGTCATCTTTATTAATATAAAGTTCAATACCACCTCTAGAAGATTCAACCCCAATAAAACTTTCATCCGGTCTGTAATTAATAAGTTCCATAGCTTTTCTCTTATACAAAGCTTTAAATTCAGTCCAAGTAATAGCTTTTTTAAGTTTAAATGGATTCTTTAGATTGTCTAACTCTATTGCAGCATTCTTTATTCTGGTAGCTTTAAAAGCTATAAAATTATCTTTTGATTTAATCTCTAAAATCATACCTGGTAGACCATCATATTTCCAAGGGCCTCCAACAGGTAAGTCTGTTGTAAACCATGCTTCATATTTTCTTCCCCTATAATCCATGGTAGCTAATTGACAATTATAACCTAATATTTCTTTTGTATTATTCAAAACACTCCAGTCAAAAACATCTAATTTATCTTTAACAACAAAATATTTGTATGCGACTTCATGTTTAGAGTAAAATTCATTTTTTTTATAATTTTTAAAAACTGTACTTATATTTTTTCCTGTTGGATAAAAATCAACAACAGTACCTTGTTTTTTATCTTTTTTTAAAATGTTAGAGTTTCTGTTTTTCTTGATTTTTTTATAAATAGATTTATTTAACTCTATAAATTTAATGTACTCAAAAGAAGAAATAAAGGGGTTTGTCGGGGTATCTTCAAAAGTTAATTTTCTCTGATATTCTAATTGATAAACATTAATTGTTTTTTTTTGAGAATAAGTACTATAAATAATTAAGGAAAACGTTAGAACTAAGATTTTTTTCAGCATTTTTTTTGTAGATTTATTTCAATAATAATGGAGATTAAAAATTAATCTCCATTATTATTTTTTATTAATTCATTATTCGTCATTCAATTGTTTCACAAGTTTGTGTGCGTTCCCGTATGCATTTGATGCACATGAGTTTCTATCATATCCATAAGCATAAACTTTTCTTGTTTCACCTGTCTCAGTATTCCTAATAGTAACAGAACATACGACAATTACAAAATCTGCAGTATTCGTTAATTCGAATTCATTTTTTGTTAATTCAAACTCACTTTGCTCGTTTTTATTTTTGTTTACTGAATCAATTGCGAAACTTGATAAAGCAAAAAACATTAAAAATACTATTAAAATTTTTTTCATAATTTTTAAATTTATAACCTTTTAAAGGTTAGTTGTTTTATAATTTTTTTAAGAATTGTATGTGAATAAACAAGTTGACAACTCTTAGGAAACTTGTAGAAAAAGCTTTACTTTTGCAATACGATCTCTTCTTGTTATTGTATATTTACATAGGCAATAGGTTTAAGTTAAACAATTATGTGAAATATTTTTGTCTCTTAAATTTTCAGGCAGAGGTTTTGTTTTTTTTACATAACAAGACATACTCAAAATTTGAGTTTTTTTTAATTTATTATCATTTTAACTTTCTGTAAATGATAATATAAATATGTTTTTTTGAAAAAGAAAGCATTTTTATACTCACTTTTTCTTTTTCATTTTGTAATAGGATAGCACTCAAATGTATAAAAATATTTGCTCCCCCCCTAACTTATTTTAAAAATTTTTTTAAAAAAAAATAGTTTTCAGCTATTTTTAACAAGAAAGATCTTAGTCAAATCTTCAGTCTTAATATTACAGTTTTACCTTTTTCAAAATTAGATAAGGTGCTTTTGTCTAGTTTAATTTTTTTCCAAGAAGTTTGTAGGAATTATTATTTAAAGCAGCAGAAATTCTATAAGAACTTTCTCGTACTGCGTTGTCTGGCAAACCTACTAGATGATAGCCAATTCCTTTGTCAATATTTACTTCTACGGTAATGGTTGTTGCTTCAATACCGAAAACGGCTGAACCATAAACTTTTACAAGCATTTTTTTTTCTTTAAAGGTAAAGAAAATTAAAATATAAAAAAAGCAACCAAATGTTGGTTGCTTTTTATGGATAAAATATTTTTAGCTATTTTTAAGCAGAGTTTCTACTTGCATTAATATTACCGAATAAAGAACGCATCACCATTTTTTCATAAACTTCAATCTTAGCTGCATTTTCGTCTGAAGATTGTAATTCTTGAATTTGTTTTAAAGCAAATTGCTGAATGGTTAAAAGAGGTAAGACAATTTGCTCTCTAATTTCAATGGAAGCTTTTCCAATAGGGAAGTTTTCCATTAATACTTTATGTCCTGTAAGTTTTAAAAGTAATCTCTTAGTCGTTTTGTATTCTTCGAAAATCAGTTTCCAAAATTCACCAAACTCAGCATCATCTGCCATGTATGCAGTCAATTCAAAGAAAGATTTGGTCAAACTCATCATACTATTTTCTAGCAGCGTTTTAAAGAAATCTGAAGCGTTGTAAAATTCTACAATTTCATCAAACCGACCAGCATCTTCATATTTTTTAAGTGCAGTTCCTACACCAAAGAAACCAGGAACGTTTTGTTTTAATTGGCTCCAACTTCCTACAAAAGGGATGGCTCTTAAGGCAGAAAAATCTAACGTAGCAGAACTAGAACGCTTACTTGGTCTGCTACCAATATTTGTTTTAGCATAATATTTTAACGTACTCATTTTTTCTAAATACGGTAAAAACTGCGGATGATTTTTAAAATCAACATAAGTTTTATAGCTTGTTTCAGCCATATCTTCAATCAATTTTCTATTGTCATCATTTAATTGATCTTTTGTGAAAATATCATTCTTAATACCAGAACTTAATAATTGTTCTAAATTATATTGAGCAGAATTTTGTGTTCCGAAGTTAGAGCTAATGGTTTGTCCTTGCACAGTTAATTGAATTTCTTTGTCTTCAATTGTAGGTCCTAAAGAAGCATAAAATTGGTGTGTTTTTCCACCTCCACGAGCAGGTGGTCCACCACGTCCGTCAAAGAAAATAACTTCAATATCAAATTCTCTAGAAACTTCTGTAAGCGCCTCTTTTGCTTTAAAAATTCCCCAGTTTGCCATTAAATAGCCACCATCTTTTGTCCCGTCAGAGAAACCTAGCATAATGGTTTGTTTGTTTTTTCTTTTTTCTAAATGATATCTGTACGTTCTATTTGAATACAAGGTTCTCATTACTTCTTCTGCATTCTGCAAATCTTCTACAGTTTCAAAAAGCGGAATTACATCTACCGGTAACCCATTTTCAAAGCCACATAGATTCAACATCGCAAAAGTTTCCATTACATTTAACGCCGTTTGGTTGTTGCTAATAATGTAACGGTTTGCACCACGTTCTCCGTTTCTTTTCTGAATCTGTTTCAAAGCATACATAGATTCTATGGTGCTTACAGAAGTGTCGTCTGTTAAGGTTTTAGGATCGATGCTTCCTTTTGCGGCCGCTAAAATTTCTATTTGTTCTTCTTCAGATAAATGTTCGTAATTTTTAGGAAAAGTACTGTCACCAATAGTATGCAAGTCTTTTACAATTTGTGTAAATGCTTGGTGATGCACTCTACTGTCTTGTCTAATATCTAATGTTGCAAAGTGAAAACCGAAAATTCTTACTTTATTTATAAAATCATCTAACTCTTCGATAAACAAAGATTGGTGTTTATCTGCTACAATCTGTCTAGCATTAGAGAGTTCTTCTAATAATATTTTTTGAGAAAAGTTGACTTTACTATAACTTCTAACAACGTGTTTGTAAAGTCTTTTTTCTACTCTTGCTAATATTTCTTGAACCCCATCAAAAGTAAAACGTCTCTTTAACCTTTTTACATCTCTGTAGTAGCTTCTTAAAATAGATTGACGTAGTTTTTCTGCAACATCTAATGTAATTTGTGTGGTAACAAACGGATTTCCATCTCTGTCTCCACCAGGCCAAAAACCAAGGTCTATAATTTCATTATCCATAGGATTTCCATCATAAATATTGTTTTGAATGTAGTTATATATTTTACTGATAGAATGATAAAATACATTTTCTAAATACCAAATTAAGCTGATCGCTTCATCATAAGGAGACGGTTTCGCTTTTTTATAAAACGGCGTTTTTCCTAATTGAGCTAACAATTTTTTTATCAGTAATAAATCATCATTCTGAATCGCTTGATCTAAATCTGTAATAATACCTAAAACACTTCCAGGGTAAAATTGTGTTGGGTGCGCTGTTAAAACCACACGAACTTTAAAATCTTCTAAATGGGCTTTTAAAGCTTCTTTTTTATCACTTAAAATTGCAGTTTCTTTAGAGTTTCTAAGCGTGCCAATTCCGTCCATATTATTTACCACGGGAAAAGCAGCGTCTTCAATAGCATCAAACAAAACTACTTGGCGCTCTATGTACTGAATAAAACGAAATAATAAATCTGTTTTCTCTTTTTCTGTAGGATTTTCTTGGTACTTACTAAAGAAGGTATTTACAATTTCTGTCGGATTTTTTCCTTCTTGAAATCCTTTTTCACACAATTTATGAAATAAGGGTAGTAACACACCAGTATTGCTAATGGTGTCGAAAGGTAAGGTCATAAAAATACTGTTGTAAATTTGATATTTAGACAACACATTTTCATTAAAACGAGAAAGTTTAGATAATCCTGACATATTTTTTGTGAATTTTATAGGGTAAAGTTACAAAAAGGAGTTTCTACAGAACTTACTTATATAGCAATAGTTTTCTATTTAATTGTGATAATCGTAGAAATAGGGGTTAATTTTAAGAAAAATTCAATTTCTGTATTATTTTTGATTTAGGAAGTAGGGTTGTATTCTGTTTTCTATGCGATGTAGGTTCCATCTTGTTGGGTCATTTTTAAGTAAAAAACCTTTTAATAAATTGTTGTTTTGATATTTTTTATAATCATCATAAATATATGCTGATGGTTTTTTACCAACATCACTAAAGTTAATAGAAGCAATATTGTTCTCAATATCATTTGCAGCTATAGTTACAAATTTGTAAGTCGTTAAATTTAGCCTTTTGTTTAACGAAGAAATGCTATTTACGTCTTTATCAAGCGAGTTAAAAGTATAAATACTAACGGGTACTTTTTGTTGAGGTAGTTCCGTTTTTTGAGCGTGAAAAGAGATACTCACTAATAAAACGATCATTAAAAATAAAGTTCTTCTTTTCATAATTTAAAAAATAAAAGTTGATGCTTATTATAACATCAACTTTTATACCAATTATTTTTTATAATTTTCAATTCCTTTTTCTAGCCAACTTTTATAAGTTTCTATGTCTGTATATTTTTGCGGAGAATTTAAAATCTCTAGATCTGCATTCATCAATATATAATAAGGCTGTGAAGCATTTTTAAAGTTTATTACCTGAAACGTAGACCATTTATCTCCGTAGGTTTTAATTTTCTTTATTTTTCCGTTTGCTTTTTTAAAGTCGAATTGTGCTGCCTTCGGAAGCTCTTTTTCATTATCATCTACGTACAATGAGATCAGAACATATTCATTTTTAATAATGTTATAAACTGCAGGATCGCTCCAAACATTTTCTTCCATTTTTCTACAGTTTACACAAGCCCAACCTGTAAAGTCTAATAAAATTGGTTTATTTGTTTCTTTTGCAACTTGCAGGCCTTCATCAAAATCTTTATAACAATCTAAACCTAATGGGCAGTCTGATTCTTGCTCATAAATACTATAAAATTGTGGTGGTGGAAAACCACTTAACGCATTCAAATTCCATGTTGGGTCTTTTAACGTTCCAGGAATTAAATAGATTACAAAAGCAATAACTAATACACCAAAAGAAGCTCTAAAGAAAGATAGTTTTTTAAGTGGAGAGTCATGCGGAAATTTAATTTTCCCGAATAGATACAACGCCAATCCTAAGAAAATAACAATCCAAATACCAATAAAAACTTCACGTTTTAAAATGTCCCAATGACCAACTAAATCTGAGTTTGATAAAAATTTAAAAGCAAATGCCAATTCTAAAAAACCTAAAACTACTTTGGTTGTATTTAACCAACCACCAGACTTTGGTAAAGCATTTAATAAATTAGGAAACAAAGCAAATAAAGCAAAAGGCAACGCCAAAGCGAGTCCGAAACCTGTCATACCAGCAGAAAGCTGAAATGCAGGATTACCAACTGTACCAAGAGAACCAGCTAAAAGAGAACCTAAAATTGGTCCGGTACAAGAAAAAGAGATAATTGCCAACGTTAATGCCATAAAGAAAATACCAACAACCCCACCAACGTTAGAGGCAGAATCCATTTTATTTCCCCAAGAACTTGGTAATGTTATTTCGTAAAAGCCAAAAAAGGACAATGAAAAGAACACTAAAATAACAAAGAAGAAAATATTTAACCAGATATTGGTAGAAATAGTATTTAAAATATTTGGGTCTAAACCATCAATTAGATGAAAAGGTATGCTTAAAAGTATGTAAATAATTACAATAAAAACACCATATAAAATGGCGTTAAAAATTCCTTTACTTTTACTTTGAGATTGTTTTGTGAAGAATGAAACCGTTAAAGGAATCATTGGAAACACACACGGAGTTAATAAAGCGAATAAACCACCAGCAAAACCTAAAAGAAAAATATTAAATAGCGAGTCACCAGATCCATCATCAGTTTTAGTTCCTGCTTTTAATAAAGCGGTGTTCTTTAAATCTAATTTTAGTGCTTGTGTTAGGTTTTTACTTTTGTCATCTAAAACAACAACCTCTTTTTCTAGTTTTTTACCATCTAAAGGAAAAGAAAAAGATTCTTCTATTTGAATACAAGCTTGCTTACAAATTTGCCCATATATTTCTAATGTAACTGATGAAATATCAGCATTTACTATTGCTATTCGTTGTGTAATCGTAGCATTGTCTTTGAAGAAAATTTCTTCTTTTTCCCAGATTTCTGAATACTCTTTATCTGTTTTGCTTTCTTTGGCTTTTCCAACTAATTTGTAGCCAGTTTTACCTTCGGGAATTATAATTTCTAAAGCTTGTGAAGCATCTTCTGGGTTGTATTGCGAGTACAAATGCCATTCTTGTAAAAGTTTGGCTGTAAAAACGGCGTCGTATTCAGTGTCTGAAATTTTATTGATAGATGCTTCCCAAACAATAGGATTGTTTTCTGTTTGTGAAAAAATAGAAAGCACTGTAAAAAGTAGAAAAAAGGAAAAAATCTTCTTCATTATAATTTGATGTTAAGAGTGTATTAAAGGTTTAAACCATTTAAGGTTTCTATTAATTTTTTATCTGAAGGTCTTGGTGCATTTGCATTTACAATGTTTCCTTGAGGGTCTAATAAAATAAAACGCGGAATTCCTTTGATCATATAATCTTCTATAAATTGAGATTTCCAATCGCTATCGGCCATCAATTGCATACCGCCTAATTCTTTGTCTACAATCATTTTTTTCCATTTTTCATGATCTTTTTCAACATCAATAGAAATACTTAAAAACTGAATGTTTCTACCATGAAAATCTTTTTCAACTTGCTTTAAAGAAGGAATTTCTGCAATACATGGTCCGCACCAAGTTGCCCAAACATCTATGTAAACATATTTTCCTTTTAAGTCTTCTAAAGATTTTGTGCCACCTGCATTATCTTCGTAATCTGTAAAATTTGGTGAAGGATTTCCTTTAGCTAAAGATTTTAGTTTATTATAGTCTTTGGTTATTTTTTTATTATTTTCTACGTTTGTAGAGTTTTTAGAGAAAAGTGCATAATATTCTTCTAAATTTTCTGTGTAAGTAATGCCGTATCTAGCATCATCATATAATAATTTATTTTTTATTACGTCGCTTTTAACAGCTACAATTGTTTTTAAATAAGCAATGTCTCTTTCTAAAGAATCTTTTTCTACCAATTTCTGGGCTTTTTCTTTTAAGCTTGTACTTACAAGGTTTCTATAGTTTCCAGAAAAAAGAAAGTCAGTTTCATTATCTATATCCAAATCATCTAGTTCATTAAGAAAGTTGTCAGAAGCCTTAAAACTTCTATCTTTAATGTAGTAACCATGATAAGGTTGGTAGTTGTTTAACGTAGTTAAATAGGCATAGTTAATATTTTTTTTCTCATTAATTTTAAAATCTTCTGGAATGCCATCCGTTTTAAATAATAAATCTTCTTCTGCTGTTTTTATTTTAAGTAAATGAGCTTTAAAATCTTCTTCATTTTTTAAGTACATTTCTTCTTGGTCTCCTGTAATAGCTAAATTTGTTTTGCTTTTGTTAAGAAGGTAGTTGTTTATAGTACTTGTAGTTCCCGCCAAAGTAAGTGTTGAATCTTTCTTTTTTGAATCATAATTAATGTTTGTATTGCTTCCACTTGGTGCGTAAAAGTCTGTCATATTTTTACCTTCTCTCAAGAAATAAAAATCTGAATTCATTTTTAGAGTATCTTTAAAGGTACCATCTTCAGCTAACTCGATTTCAGACATCAAACTTGTGTCAAAACGACTATATATGGTTACTTTTTTAGAGGTTGCATTTTCAATTTTTCCAGAAACAATGGTGTAGTTTACTTTGTTTTCTGGTTTACAAGAAACCATTGTAATTATTGCTATTAAAAGCCCTATTTTTTTCATAAGTATATTGTTTTTGGTTAAAGATTTAAAGATACAAACCTTTTGGTCAATTATCTTTGATACAGATTTTTATAATTTCAGCGTTTGTGTCAACTCCAAATCTGTTGTCTTGCCTTTTGTCGATAATCCAAATAATATCTCCAGTATTATTACACAATAACCAAATATTATTTTTTTCTAAGAGTGATAATTTTTCATCTTTAAAATACTTACTTAACTTCTTTTTTCCTTTCATTCCTGAAGGATAAAAATAGTCGCCATTTTGCCATTTTCTTAAAATTAACGGAAATTTTAAAAGCGCCTTAGCAACGTAAATAGTGTTTTTATTTTGAATTGATTTCTCATTAACTTCTTCTAGCGTTAAATGAATCGGATTTGTAATTTCAACTGTGTTTTTAGCTATTTCAAAGGTTGTTTTCTGTGATTTAGAAACATCAGAAAAGTTATTTTTTTTGGATAATATTAAAAACTCTCTATTCTTTAAAAGTATGTGCGTTTTAGAAAAAAGTTGTTTGCCAGATTGTGCAGAAAGCAAATTGTAAACATCATTAAACTCGGTAAAATGATATTTTTCTAAAAGTTGATATAAATATGCTTTCGGATTTGATAATTGCTGAATTTTTTTAATATTGAATTTTGTTTCTTCGAGTGCAATCGAACAGTTATTCTCAACTATTTTCTTAGAAACGTCTGCAATTCGATCTTCAATAATTTGCTTACTTTCTTGTAGATTTTCTATTGTTTTAGAAAATGTATCTAACAAACTCGGATTTATTTCCTTTAAAACAGGCAATACGTTATGGCGAATTTTATTCCGAACATATTTTGTAGAAGCATTGCTTTTATCTTCTCGCCAAGAAATAGCATTCTCATTGGCAAAATTGAGAATTTCTTCTCTAGAAAATTTTAAAAACGGACGTACAATATTTCCATTAATTTCAGGAATTCCTGTAAAACCGTCTAAACCACTTCCTCTAGTTAAATTAATTAGAAACGTTTCTAGATTATCATCTGCATGATGTGCTGTTAAAACAAAGTCAAAATTATGAGTGGTAATTAGTTCTTCAAACCAAGTATACCGTAAGTTTCTAGCGGCAATTTGTGTAGATTCTTTGTTTACTTTTGCTATTTTTTTAGTTTCAAAAGAAGTTGTAAAACAATCGATACCTAAGGTGTTCGCTAATTCTGTTACAAATTTTTCATCTAAATCGCTTTCTGTATTTCTTAAATTGAAATTACAATGTGCAAGAGAAATATTAAAGTTTAAAGCCGCTAAATTGTGAGTTAAAACAACAGAATCTATTCCGCCAGAAATAGCAATTAATAGTTTTTTATCCTTCAGAAAAGGAAAATTTTTGGTAATGTGATTTGATAGTTTTTGAAGCATAAGATCTTCAAAAGTACGCAAATTAATAACGTTATTATACTATTGTTTTTTCAACCAAACGCTAATATTTCTTCTTAAAGAAACTTCGGGTCTCGGTAACGGAATTGTCTTACCAAATTGCTTGCTTCTGTTAAATTTAGAAAAAGTAACTTTTAGTCGTTTCCATTCTGCAGGATACAAATCTAAAAATTTATTAAACATATTCTGTTCCGTTGGTTTTTCTTGTAAACTATCTAACGTTTTTTGAAAAAGTGCTTCTTGGTCAATTATCATAGCGCAAATATAAGTGAAATTATTTTTTATTTTTGATTGCTTTATAGAAGACTTGCTGAAGTTTTGGTCTAATATTTAAATTGTAGATATTTCTGTGTGTTCTACTTGGGTATACTCTGTTAGATAAAAATATAAAAACCAAATTGTTTATAGGATCTGCCCAAACAAATGTTCCTGTAAAACCACTATGACCAAAACTTTCTGCACTAACTTCTGGCGCAGGATATGCTTCTTCTATAGACAATGTTGCGTTATTTATTAAAGGTTTGTCGAAACCAAGACCTCTTCTATTTTCGTTTTCTGGGTATTGAATTTTAGTAAATTCTCTTACCGTACTTTCTGCAAGGTATCTTTTACCGTCGTAAACACCGTAATTATTATACATCTGCATAATTTTTGCTAAATCTAAAGAAGTACCAAACAAACCTGCGTTACCAGAAATTCCGCCTAAAAGCGCAGCATTTTCATCATGAACCCAGTTTTTTGTAAGTCCTTTTCTAAAAATCGAATCTCTTTCTGTGGGAACAATTAAGTTTTTGAAATTTTTGGTTTTTGGCCTATAACCTAAAGTGCCTGTTTCTAAAGGTGAAAAAAAGTTTTCTTGTAGATAATCTGTATATTTTTTTTTGGTGATTTGTGAAATCAATTCAGGATAGATTAAAAAACTCAAACCAGAATATTTGTACTTCTTTTCATCAGAAACTTTAGATCTGTTAATTTGACGAAACATTTTATTCTTAAATCTGTTTTTTACAAAAAGACCTTCGTACGCTTCGTTTTTAAACCTTTTATTCGGTTCATTTTTTACAAACCTTTTTTTTATTTTTCCGTTCTCTTTTAAAACTTCATTTAAAAATATAATATACGGACTTAAACCTGCTTGGTGCGCTAATACTGCTCTAACAGTAAGGTGTTTCTTGTCTTTTCGTCTTTTCCAAGGTTTCCAGTAATTACTAAACGGACTGTCTAGATCTAGTTTTCCTTCGCTATGCAATTTCATTAATGCAGGCAAAGGACCAATAATTTTTGTAACAGAAGCCAAGTCATATATGTCTTCTAAACTAACTTTCTGAATGCTGTCATATGTATGAAAACCGTACGCTTTGTTAAAAATAATTTTATGATTTTTTATAACTAAAATTTGAGCTCCAGGAAAAGCTTCCTTTTGTATGCCGTAATTTATAATTGAATCTGCTTTTGTGTGAATGTAAAGAGAATCCATATCAACTTCAGAAGGATTTCCAAAAGATATTTTTTGATGCTTACTATTTTGAGCAGTTGTAAAATTTGAAATACATAAAAACCCAATTAAAAGAGAAGTATATGTTTTTTTAGGAAATACCATAAGACAATAGCGTTTTTAAGATTTTAAAATGCTATAAATATAGCCGTTTTATTTAGAACTCAATAAAACGTATTTCATCGCTTTTGCTTTTAACAAGCATTCTTCATACTCCTTTTCTACCACAGATTTTGCTGTAATTGCGCCACCAACAGAAAACGAAATATATTTTTTTTCTTCATTATAAAGAATACTTCTAATAACTACATTAAAATCGAAATCATTTTCTGGTGTAAAATAACCAATAGTACCAGAATACAAACCTCGTTTTGTTTCTTCTAGTTCTTCAATAATTTTCATAGCAGAAATTTTCGGAGCGCCCGTCATACTTCCCATAGGAAAAGTACTTCTTAGTGTTTCTAAAGGGTGCATATTCATGTCAATTTCTGAAACCACGGTAGAAATCATCTGATGCACTTGTTTAAAAGAATAGATTTTACACAATTCTTCAACTTTTACAGAACCCATTTTTGCAGTTTTAGATAAGTCGTTTCTTACCAAATCTACAATCATTACATTTTCTGCGCGTTCTTTGATGTCTCTCGATAAATCGGATGCAATTTTGGCGTCATCAATTGCACTTATCAATCTTTTTGCAGTTCCTTTAATAGGTTGAGAAATAATTTTAGCACCTTCCTTTTTTAGATATCTTTCTGGTGAAGCACACAAAGCATATTGATGGTCCATTTTTAGAAATGAAGCAAAAGGCGGTTCAGAAATCTCATTTAAATGTCTGTACACTTCAAGAGGATGTATGGTTGCGTTTTCAGCATAAAATTCCTGACAAAAATTAGCTTCGTAAATATCGCCTCTTTTAATATGCTCTAAAACTTTTGTAACTTTTTGATGGTATTCGTCTTTGTGAATTCTAAGCTTTATTTTAATATCTGCTTTTTCGCTGTCTAGTTCAAAGGAGTCGACACCTCTTGACTTTGATTGAAGAGACATATTAGAAATCTCTTCAAAATCATTTTTTATCTCATCATCGACCATTTTTAAATATTGAAATTCGATATTTTTTCCTCGGATAAAAATTAACTTTTGTGGTTGAAAAAAATACAAATCAGCAAAATCTAAACCATCAAAATTATTAGAAGAAAGACGTTCTACATCATTTTTAACATCATAAGAAATATACCCAAAAATATAATCTTTTGTGATGGTTTGGTATTCTTTTAGTTTATCAAAAGCATTGGTGTAATCTGTTTTGATAGCTGTAAACTCTTCAACAGCCAAAGCGCTATCGAAATTAGAATATTGCTGCTCGTAATTGTTTGAATCTAACCAAAGTGCTGTTTCAAATTGTTGCGACCAAGACAATAAGTTTTGCTTAAAGTCTTTAATGTTTTCTACAGAAAAAGTACGGGTAGTTCTTTGAGTCATTAGCGCAAAAATACAATTCTTATTGATTAGTAGTCAGATTTAAAATGTTTTTCCAAAGGTAAATTGAATCGGAACCGCAACGCCAGAGTTATTCGGAAAAATATTTCCGTTAGAGTAATGCATAATTCTAAGTTCTGCATTGTACGCTCGTTTTTTTCCGAAGAAAACACCTAAACCCATGGTGTCTTGATAGGTTGTTTTTGGTCCGGTTTTTAAATTATCTAAATTTCCTTTCGTTAAAAAAGTAGGGCCGATTAAAGAATAATTTGTGTACATATCAAACCCTTTTCTACGTAATAAATAAAAACGCATGGTCGGAAAAATAGAGAAAGCCAGCACATTTTCTTGTGTTGCTTCTGTTTGAAAAGCGGTTATACTAACGCCCCAATCTAAAGAAAATATCTTTTCTGTTCTAAAAGCTAATCTTTGATAGGTAATGGAAAAGGAATGTGCTGCTTTAACTGCTCCAACCCAAAAAACAGGAATTCCAAAACTTTCGAAATTGCCTACTTTTAAACTCATTCCGAAAAAGCGATTTGCACCAAAACCAATTTTGCTGTTTCCGTAACTTACTTGAACCATGTTTTTTGGAAAAAAATGACCATTATTTTCGTGTTTCTCAACTTGTTCTTTAGGTAATTTATTAATGTGATATTCAAAGCCAAACGTAACTTGAGAAATAGAAGGCTGATTTTCTTTTACAGATTTAGGTAAAAATGTTCCGTTTAAATTCAATCTCCATTTTTTATTCAATTTATAGTTTAAGCCAAAACCATAGATTAAACTAGCAAAATGTGCATCTGGATAAATAATTGTATCGTCTATAGAAAAGCCAATGCGTGTAACATTTGCAATACCAGCTTCACCATAAATAGAAAGTTTTTTATGTAAGTTGATGTTTTTCTTTAGAGATAGAGACCAAGCATTTATCCATACACTTCTTTCATAACCAATATTATTTACATTGTTATATTTAAACCAAGATGCGGGTCTCATGGTTCCGAACTGTAACGCTAAATCTGGAGAAATTTTATACCCCAACAACAACCTTCCAGAGAAATAATTTCTAGAAAAAGTGTCTGTTTTATAACCATCAATTAAATTATTGTTAGAAAACGGATAGAAAATTCCGCCAAAATTAATGCTGTAATAAGAGTTAGATAAAAAGTTAGAAGGTTGGGCTTTCGAAGCTGTTTCTTCTTGACTGTATAAGATTCCTGAAAAAATAAAAATTAAAAAGAAAGCAAATATTTTTTTCATGTGATAAAAGTAAGCAACTTTTTAAAAACAAAAAGCACCCAATTAATTGGATGCTTTTTAGATATTTTTAAATTCTAGCTTTCGCAGGAATAATAATTTTATGCGTTTAATGGTTTTCCGTCCCAAGCAGCTTTTGCCGCTTCTTTTACAGCTTCAGAATAGGTTGGGTGACCATGACAAATTCTTGCCAAATCTTCTGCGGATGCTCTAAACTCCATTGCAACTGCAGCTTCCATAATTAAATCTGCAACACGTGCACCAACCATGTGAACTCCTAAAATCTCATCAGTGTTTTTATCTGCTAAAACTTTTACAAATCCATCTATATCTCCACTTGCACGAGATCTACCTAAAGCTCTCATTGAAAATTTACCAGATTTGTAATCTACTTTTGCTTCTTTTAATTCGTCTTCAGTTTTACCAACTGCAGCAACTTCTGGCCATGTGTATACAATACCAGGAATTAAATTATAATCGATGTGTGGTTTTTCGCCAGCTAAAAATTCTGCAACTACAACACCTTCTTCTTCTGCTTTGTGTGCTAACATTGCACCCTTTACAACATCACCAATTGCATAAACATTAGGTACATTTGTTTGTAAATGATCATTTATAGAAACTTGACCACGTTCATTTACTTCAATACCAATTTTTTCTAAGCCTAAACCTTCTGTGTATGCTTTTCTACCCACAGCAACCAAACAATAATCTCCAGTAAAAGTTACTTCTTCCCCTTTTTTATTAGTTGCTTTTACAATAACTTCATCTCCATTTCTTTCCACAGCAGTAACACCATGACTTGTAGCAAATTTAATGCCTTGTTTCTTTAGAACTTTTTGTAATTCCTTAGAAATATCAGAGTCCATTGTTGGGGTAATTTTTGCAGCATATTCTATCACTGTAACATCTGCACCTAAACGCTTGTAAACAGAACCTAACTCTAAACCAATAACACCACCTCCAATTACCAATAAATGTTTTGGTACTTCAGGTAGTTTTAAAGCTTCTGTAGAAGTTATTACTCTCTCTTTGTCTAGTTTAATAAATGGTAAAGTAGATGGTTTCGAACCTGTTGCTATAATAATATTTGTTCCTTCAATTACTTCAGAAGTTCCATCATTTTTTGCAATGTTTACGTGTGTTTTATCAACAA